>CAVZUP010000165.1:0-21884 GCA_963778255.1 uncultured Acidobacteriaceae bacterium | reverse complement strand
CGCGTGCCGCGGAGAAGGCGGTTCTGCGCAAGCATGAAGAAGAACTTGGCCTTCTGCATGGCGTGCCCATTTCCATCAAGTCTTCGATTGATGTTGCCGGGCATCGCTGTGAGGCCGGTACGCGATTGCGTGCCGGGCACATCGCTGCCGAAGATGCGCCGCTGGTCACGCGCTTGCGCGCGGCTGGAGCGGTAATCCTTGGCGTTACTAACGCTCCCGAACTGCTGATGGCGTGGGAGACCGACAACCTTCTTTATGGCCGCACCAACAATCCCTGGGACCTGGCTCGCACTGCCGGCGGATCGAGCGGCGGTGAGGCGGCCGCCATCGCCGCGGAACTTTCCGCCGGCGGCGTGGGTAGCGACGGAGGAGGTTCGATCCGCGAACCGGCCCATTTCTGCGGCATCTGCGGGCTGAAGCCCACTCCCGGACGCATTCCTTCGACCGGGCATTTTCCCAAGTCTGGCGGTCCGTTTGCCTTGCTCGGCGTGGTCGGGCCCATGGCACGCACTATAGAAGACCTGCGTATCTTGTTTGAAGTGATGGCGGGACCGGATGATGGCGATCCTTGCGCCGCGCCGGTCGCGGTGTCGGAAGATGCGTATGAGCTTCAGGAAACGGCATTGCGAGCGGCCAACGTTGGCTTTTTTGAAGACGACGGACGAACCCCAGTCACGCGCGAAACCAGGCTGGCGGTGAATCGCGCCGCGTCGTTCTTATCGAAGAGCGGACTTCGCGTCGAGCCATTTCGTCCCGAGGGACTCGAAGAGGCGCGCCAGCTATGGTGGGAATTTTTCGGGCGGGCTGGCGGGATGATCTTGGACCCCCTACTGCGTGGTCACGAGCCGGAACTGAGTCCGATTCTGCGCGAGTTTCAGTCCTGGACCAAAGCCGTCCCCGCGCACACCGGCGAGTCGCTGCTGGCGGCTTGGCTGGGACGCGATGCGGTGCGCGAAAAGATTCTTCGGCAGATGCGGAACTATCCCGTGCTGCTTTGTCCCACCGCCTCCATTCCTGCGTTTCGTCACGGCGAACGCGAGTGGCAGGTGGAAGGGAAGACGGTGAAATATCTCGATGCCTGGAGCTATTGCGAGTGGTTTAACCTTCTGGGCTTTCCCGCCGTCGTGGTTCCGATGGGCGATTCCGAGCAGGGCTTGCCGATTGGCGTGCAGATCGTCGGACGTCCGTGGGAAGAGGAATTAGTTTTGGCCGTCGCCGCAAGGCTCGAAAAAGAGCGCGGCCTCTGGAAGGCGCCCCCGTCGCTGGATTGACGTTCTCTGGATTGACGTTGGGCTGGCCGTTCGCGTACAAAGACTGGGTTCCGGCCTATCCGCTGTGCAAATCGATTCATCTTTACTGCAACGCGAACCCGCGCCGGATTTGTTTTGCCTTTCGCCGAAAATCGATGTATAAACTACCCACGCTCGTAGCTCTTTCAAAGTCCCACCCGCGCCCCAGTCGTTTTTAAAGATCGAGTTCGCAATACTCGCAAACTACTGCCGTGCTTCCTGGCCCTGGCCAACGCCGCAGGTTGTTAAGTTGATGTTTTTAAGTTGACCAAGAGAGGTTGAATTCAGCGAATGCTTGTGGTGAGAACGTTCCGGCCCTTCCCCCTCCCCAATTTCTTGTTTCTGCTGCTGGTTGCACTTTCTATTTTGGCGTCCGCCCAGGACAAGGACAAAGATAAGGACCAAGACGACAAAAGCAGAGCGCCAAAGAAAGAGAACGCCCGGGGCAGCAACTTTGTCAACGTCACCGGTAAAGTGCGTTGCGAGAAGTCCGAGCCGGGCTACTCCATCGCGGTTCCAGATCGTCCAGGGCACGCTCTGATGCTGTCCAAGCGCGAGTGCATGTGGACGGAACCGCTGGTGATCGCGGGCGCGAAAACGAAGGACGGCGAGGCGGTCAGCTTCATCGAGAAGATGGAAGGCACGCTTCATATTCACGGCTTCGAAACCGACACCCTGGATAACGGCGAGAAGATCACCTGGCAGAGCATGGGCCAGGTGCTCGCGGAGAAGGGTCCGGTGGAGAGCAAAGGGCGCTGGAGTCTCATGCGCGGCACCGGGAAGCTTAAAGGGATCAAAGGCGGCGGCACCTACGAAGGGAAGCTCGAAGCCGATGACGTTTTGACGTTGGAATTTGAAGGCATGTACGACCCCACCGAAATGGCTGGGCAAAAGAGATAAACAAAGAAGAGGAGCAATCCGTGACGACTAAGCGCATTGCAGTAGCGGCGTTCCTGGCGATTGTCGGTGTGGCGCTGCCAACGTTCGCTCAAAACTCCCCAACGGTGACCAAGGGCCCCATTGTCATCAAGGAATTCAAACACGATACCTCACCGCTGTTGCGCGAGATCGCCCCACTGCTTCCCGAACTCGGCACGCCTTCCGAACACGAGATCGAAAACAACGTCAACCCCAACCATAATTGGAGCACCACGCCGCAGGCCGACCCGGTGTTGCAGACGGAAGAGAATTCTCCGTTGTTGCAGACGCCGAACTACAACCTGGAATTCGACGGCATCGGCTACGGCGATAACTTCTTTTGCAACTGCATGCCTCCGGACAACGACGGCGCGCCGGGCACGACGCAATACGTCCAATACATCAATCTCACCTACCAGGTTTTCGACAAGCAGGGCAACACCGTCCTCGGTCCCCTCAGCGGAAATTCCTTCTGGTCGGGATTTGGCGGAGCTTGTGAAAGCGACAACAGCGGCGACCCGGTCATACGGTTTGACGCCGCCGCGCAACGCTGGGTAGTTTCTCAGTTTGCCGTCAACAGCTCGGCTCCGGATTACGAATGCATCGCCGTCTCCACGACCGCCGATGCCACCGGCTCCTACACCCGCTATGCGTTTCCGTTTTCCCACTTCCCGGACTACCCGAAATTCGGCGTCTGGCCCGATGCTTACTACTTCACCTTCGACAATTTCTCGATTTCGGGTACCTCTTACATAGGCGCCAACGTCTGTGCGGCGGACCGCACCAAGATGCTGGCCGGCTCAGCCGCTACCATCCAGTGCTTCCAGCAGAATTCCTCGCAGTATGCCATGTTGCCTTCCGACATGGATGGGCCCACGCCGCCAGCCGCGGGCACTCCCAACTTCGTGATGGAACTCGATCCGGACGGCAGCGCCAACCTGAGCATGTTCCAATTCCACGTCGATTTCACCACCCCGAAGAACTCAACCTTCACCGGTCCCACGCTGATTCCGGTGGCCGCCTTCACGCCGCTCTGTCCCACGCAGTATCGGGGACAGTGTGTGCCCCAGCCAGGCGCCGGCACCGACTTGCTGGAATCGCTCGGCGACCGGATCATGTACCGTCTGGTGTACCGCAATTTCGGCGATCACACCACACTGCTGGCCAGCCATTCGATTCAGGCCGGCAGCAGCGGTGGTCTGCGGTGGTATGAAATCCGCAATCCGGAAACCTCTCCCACGTTGTATCAATCGGGAACCTTTGCGCCAGATTCACAATTTCGCTGGATGCCGGCGATTGCGATGGATAAGAATCAGGACATCGCCGTCGGCTTCAGCCGGTCGAGTGCGACCAGCGGCGATTATCCATCACTCGTCTATGCCGGCCGCGTGCCGACCGACCCGGCGGGCACGCTGGAAGCGGAAGTTGTGCTCAAGGCCGGAGCTGGATCGCAGAAAAGCGGCGACAGCCGCTGGGGCGATTACAGTTCGCTGACCATCGATCCCACCGACGACTGCACCTTCTGGTTCAGCGAGGAGTATCTGAAGGCCACCGGAGCGAACCAAGGTTTCAACTGGAGTACCGCAGTTGGGACCTTCAACTTTCCGGGTTGCGCTGTCGCCGCCGCTCCGGCCGTCACTCTCGCTCCAACTTCGCTGACCTGGGGCAAGGTACTCGTGGGCAATAAGGTGGGCCCGAAGACGATCACGCTCACCAACTCCGGAAACGCGACCCTGGACATTGACAGCATCGTGCCCAGCGGAGACTTCGCCCTCGCGCCGGTTGCCGTCAAGAAAGCCTGTGGCAGCACGCTGGCGGCTGGAGCCAGCTGCCTGATCAAGGTCACCTTCACCCCGGCTCAAACCGGACTTACTACCGGAGACATCACGATTACGGACAACGCCGCCAACAGTCCGCAAACCTTGCCGCTCTCGGGAACGGGCAAATAACGGAGCGTCATTCCAAACGCCTTACTGCGGGGCTGCGCGAGCAGCCCCGTTTTCTTGCGCCAAGGTCTTAGAGCTGCCGCTCCACGCGGGCTGCAATTCGTGTAAGATTCTAGAGGCGAGTACGGTGCACCGCTTCCGCGCGGATTGATCCTGCCGGGCTGATTCCAGATGGGCCGGCGTTCGTTGATGACTTAACGTTGATCATTTGACGTTGGTTACGCAACGACGATCACTTAAGACGATACTTCCCAATTACCAGGTAGAACCGCGGCCCTTGGGCTGGCGGCACATTCCTGTCAGGAGAGACTGAATGGCGAAAATTGCAAAGACAGCCGACCGGAAGAAGGTCATGGATACCACGAAATCGACCGCATGTCCCAAGTGCGGCAAGGAAACCCGCATCGTCAAGCGCATGAAAGACCGCGAGCGTGGCGTGCCGGGAGGAATCTATATTTCGTGTTCGGGCTGCGAATTCTACGAGAAACTCTGAAGACAGTACCCAGTTGCCAGTTACCAGTACCCGGGAAAAGCAACTACAAAAGAGACGGAAAAGGCGCGGCTAGTCGTCGCGCCTTTTTGCTTTTTCTGGGTACTGGTTACTGAGTACTGGGTACCGATCCTGCCACCCGCTGCATCACCGATTCCCAGTCGCCGCGCTGCGCCTGCCGGAAGATGCGCAATGTTGGATACCACGGGCTGTCCTCGCGTGCCAGCAGCCAGCGCCAGTCGGGCGCGAACGGCAGCAGTACGCAAGTCGGAACGCCGAGCGCGCCCGCCAAATGCGCAGTCGAGTTATCGATGGTCACCACCATATCCAACGCCGCGATCTGCGCCGCGAACCGATCCATGTCGGAGAGTTGATCGACCGAGCGATCGAAAAGAATGGGCGCGCTCGCCGCCGCGACCTGTTTCTGCAACGCCTCGTGATCCCCATATTGCAGGCTGATCCACTGAATGTCGGTTCGTGCGAAAAGCGGAGCAAACAACGATAGATCGATCGAGCGGTAGCGGCCCGTCTTTTTGTTGTTGGTATGCCAAGCCAGCCCAACCAGTCGTTTCCCGTTTGCACTCGCCGCATAGCGCTGCCGAAGCCGCTCGCGTTCCACCGGATCGGCCACGAGGTATGGCGACGTGGTAGCGGCAAAGGCAGCGTGGGTTGGTCGAAACAGCCCGGGCAAACTGCCGCTCGGCAGGTGGGCGGCGATCTCCAGTTCGGGATTCCGCGCTAAATCGTCGTGCGCTAAGTCATGTTTAGAGACGACATCTTTAGAGATCACCTCGATGCCAGGAAACGAGCGCGCGAAGAGGGGTTGCAGCCGTGCGTCGCAATCGAGCATGCAGCGATTACCAGTGCGGATCACATCCGGGATCAGTCCGGCGAACATGATTTCGTCGCCGACACCCTGCTCGCCCCAGATCAGCAAGCGTCCGGCTGCCAGCTCCTCGCCTCGCCAGAACCGTTGGGGATAGGCGCGCTTGGGAGTCAGGAAATCTTTAGATTGCCAGCGCTCTTCAAAATTTTGCCAGCCGGAAGCGAAGTTGCCTTGCAGCAGTTGCGCCAGTCCCAGGTTGTAACGCGCTTCCGCCAACTCTGGCTTGAGGACGAGTGCCAGCTGGTGACAGGCTATGCCTTCGTCCAACTTGCCCAGCGCCTGGAGGACGTTGCCAAGATTCGTATAGACCTCGGCCAAATCCGGCTTGAGAGCCAGTGCCCGCCGATAGCTTGCCTCCGCTTCTTCCAGCTTGCCCTGCGCCTGGAGGACGGTGGCCAGGTTGGAATGATAGGAAGCTCCCCTGTCGTTGATCGCAATCGCCTGCCGGATCATATCGACAGCAGTCTCGTGGCGTCCGCCCTGATGGGCGATCATCCCGAGCAAATGCAGGCTGTCCGCCTGCCGGCCATCGATGGTCAGAATCTGCCGGTAGATCCGCTCGGCCTCGGCCAGCCGCCCAGCCCGGTGGTGCTGCAGAGCATTCCCGAGCAGGCCCTGGATGACCACAGCCGGTCGTTGCCTGATGGTTTGGACATTCCGGAATCTGATAGCGTCGTCTCCCTGAGTTCTGGCGCGGAGTTTCCACTCTTCGGTGGGCCTGACTCGATGAGAGCTGCCTTAGAAACGAAGAGGTCTAGCAGGATTCGAAGGGCAATCGGCCTTCCAGAGTAGGAGCAGTTGCCAGTCGCCAGTTGCCAGAAAAAACAAAAAGCGCGGCTATCCTGCACCGATTTTGCTGTTAGTTGTTAGGGATTGAACTGGGAACTGGGAACTGGGAACTGAGAACTGGCAACTGGCAACTGCCTTACCCCATCTGCCCTAGAATCGCCCGTGCTTCAGCGGCGGGGTCTTCGGCTTCCGTGATCGGGCGCCCGATGACCAGGTGCGAGGCTCCGGCGGCAATGGCTTCGGCTGGGGTGACCACGCGCGCCTGGTCGTCGTGCCCGCTGCCGGCGGGGCGCACTCCCGGAGTCACGATGGCGAAGTCGCGGCCGAACTCCTCGCGCAGCGCGCTTGCCTCCTGCGCCGACGCGACGACTCCCTTACAGCCGTTCGAAAGCGCCAGCGCGGCCAGCCTCAAGACTTGCTCAAGCACTCGTCCGCGCACGCCGATCTTGCCGAGTTCGGCATCGTCCAGGCTGGTGAGCACGGTGACGGCGAGCACCAGCAGGTCGGGCTTGCGGGCTTGGGCGGCATCGACGGCGGCGCGCAACATCTTGCCGCCTCCAGAGGCGTGCACGGTTAACATGCTCACGCCCAACTCCGCGGCCTCGCGGACGGCGGCTGCAGCTGTGTTAGGAATGTCGTGATATTTGAGGTCAAGAAACACGCGGCGGCCGGAATCAACCAGCTCGCGGACCAGGGCTGGACCTTCGGCGGTGTAAAGCTGCATGCCCACCTTGTAGGTGAGGGCGGAGTCGCCGACGGCCGCCACGATCTTCCGGGCGGCCACGGCCGTAGATACATCCAGGGCAACGATCAGACGTTGTCGCGGGTCCATATTGCAGACTCTCGCTGCCGAGTGTATCGGGTTTAGTTGAAGTTGGCTACGGGTTGCAGCAGCGCCACGTTGGTGGAGCGTGAAATCGTGGGCTGGTAGAGGTCCAGGCGGACCCTCTGCACTCCGCGTTCTTTGAAGCCCAGCGCCCGCGCCGCGCTATCGGAAACGTCGATGATCCGGCCATCCACCACCGGACCCCGGTCGTTGATGCGAACCACCACGGCTTTGCCGTTCCTCAGGTTGGTGACCTGGACGAACGTTCCCAGCGGAAGGCTGGGGTGGGCGGCGGTGAAATCGCGCATGTCGAAGGGTTCTCCGCTGGCAGTCTGTTTGCCTTGGAACGGTTCCCCATACCAGGACGCGGTCCCGGTTTGATAGGCCTTCGACTTAGGGTTGCTAGGCTTTCGAGCTGTTTGCACTCCGGTCGTGATTCCAGTTGCAATTCCAATGACCGGTTGCTTTGTGACCTTGGCGGCTTCCAGGCTGCTTGGCCCGGATGCGGCTCCGGCCCCCAGACCAGCGACAGATAAAACTACCGCCAGGCTTTCGGCTAAACGTCGTCGCATTCAGTTACCTCTCAATCGAGAAAGTCGGTTTGTGGTCGTGTGCTCCTTTAGTCAGACGATCTCAAAATGCTACCGGGGTGAGCGGGATGTGTCAACGTCAAACGCCCTGTGTTTTATTAACTAAAAAGTAATTAATCAATGACTTAGCCCGTGAAAAACATGGTATTTGCTTCGTATGTTACTGAAAGTAGTCGAAGGTCGTCATTTACCGAATAGTAAATATATGAAATCCCGCCTTTGAAAGATTCCTGCAACCGCCTATCGAATGTTGCACTTACGTTGATAAATAGATAAGTATATTGTAATCAATTAGATACGATTCGCATTCGATAACTGGATAGTAAACAGAAAACGAGGAGACGGCTTCTAGCTTTCAGATGCAGCGTTCAGTAGCCGATGAAAGCTGAGGGCCGAGAACTGACAGCTGAGAGCTGACAGCTGAAAGCAGGGTTCCGTAAGTACTGTTTCCGCAATCAAACTTTGGGTTTAAAGTGACGGCATGGCCGTGACTCCACCCGTGGTGCTGACAATTGCTGGATTCGACCCCTCCTCGGGTGCTGGGATTACCGCCGATATCAAGACGATTGCCGCCCATGAATGCTATGGCGTTTCCTGCATCACCGCGCTGACGGTCCAGTCGACGCAGGGGGTGCGGCGCGTCGAGGGCGTGGACCCGAAGATTGTTACGGAAACGTTACAGGAACTGGTTTCCGACCTGACAGTGGAAGCCGTCCACATCGGAATGCTGGGAAACGCTCAGGTGGTGGATGCAGTTGCAGCATTTCTGAGCCAAGCGCGGCTGCCTCACGTAGTGCTTGATCCAATTCTGAAGTCGAGCTCTGGAGCGGATTTATTGGACGCGGAGGGCGTCCGGCTATTGATCGAGCGTCTGCTTCCGCTGGCGGAGATGATCACGCCAAACCTGGACGAAGCCAGCGTCCTGACCGGGATGGAAGTCACCAACCTCGACCAGATGCGCGCGGCGGCGACGAGTCTGCACGCTTTGGGAGCGGCGAATGTGGTGGTCACGGGAGGCCACCTGGACAAGGCGATTGACCTCCTGAGCTTTACGACTTCTCGCGGTGTGGAGACTGAGGTTTTCAAGGCCGACCGTCAGCGCTCGAATTCCACGCACGGCACGGGCTGCGCCTTCGCAACTGCGCTGGCCTGCCATCTGGCGCATGGGCGCGGACTCCCCGAGGCAGTGCTGCTCTCCAAGGCGTATGTTTCGGCCGCGATCGCCAATGCCCATCCTGTAGGCCGCGGAGTGGGGCCGGTGCATCATCTCTACCGCATGAGCCAGCAACGCCGGCAAAGCACAGCTGTCGCGGAAGGCGAGCACGCCCATTCGCGGAAGTGAGCGGAGAACTTTCCCGCGTCTATCCCCGCTGAGGCACCACAAAGTAATAAATCGCCAGGTAATGGCACAAGCTTCCCGCCAGCACGAAAACGTGCCAGATGGCGTGGCTATAGCGTAAGCGCCGCCACGCGTAGAATCCCACTCCGGCGATGTAAGCGGTTCCTCCCGCCACCAGCCAAAGCACTCCCTGAGGCCGCACCGCCGCGAGCAGCGGTTTGAAGGCGATGACCACCAGCAGTCCCATGACCACGTAGAGCGGAGTCGAGACTTTCCGTACTTCGTCGAACCAGCGCAGCTTCAGGATCACGCCCAGAAAACAAAATCCCCAGGCAAGGCCGAAAAGCGTCCAGCCCCACCCTCCACGGAGGCTGACCAGCGTGATGGGCGTGTAGGTCCCGGCAATCAGCAGATAGATGCAGCAGTGGTCAATGGTCTCAAGGGCGCGGGCCCAGCGGGGAGACGGAACGCTGTGCAGCACCGTCGAAGCCGCATAGAGGCTCACCAGCGTCGCCGCGTAGACGCAACAACTGACAATCACCCAGGCATTCCGGCTCCAGGCCGCAGCCACAATCAATAGAACAGCGCCTACGATGCTGAGCGCCAGCCCGATCCCATGCGTGATTGCGTTGACCAGTTCTTCCATGTCCTCACTTTTGGGGTTGCGATGTTAGGGAACTATTATCGATTGTAAACCCGCATCATTTCGCAGGCATGAAAGGTGAAGAGGAGGAGGGCGAAAAGCTTTAAGCACTGACAGCTGATAGCTGATAGCTGACGGCTATTTCTTAAGCAGCAACCCGGCGGCGAACGCGGCGACTGCCGCCAGCAGCCATTCGATCCGCCACAATTGGATGGCCTGCCAGTCGAGCACCGTCCGGACGCTGAAAAATACGCCGACCGAAAGAGCTCCCACCACGCAGAGCATGCCAGCCAGGAAAGCCACCAGGGCGGGAGTGGTGAGCCCGAGTCGTTCTCCGAGCGCGGCCAGTTCTGCCCGGCCCGGGATTTCGATTGTGCGCGCGACACTCACGCTGACGTCGGGACGCCGGGCGCCGCAGGCATGACAGTAGATTGAGCCGACGATGAACTCGGTTCCGCAGGGGCAGGTGTCGCTTCGTTCCGCTGCCGCCGCTGCCGGCATGGGCGCCCGCCAAAATTCGTGTTGAGCCTGATCGGCTGCTTCTGCCATAGGACGCTCTTCTGCTTCCGACCGTTTTCAGATCGCAAGCGAATCACCAAAGCAAGTTATTGCAAAGACGACAGTTACGAGCTCGCCAAGGGGGAGGGCGGCTACTCCGGGGAGCAAGAATTACGCGATCCAACCCGGAATTTCCTCATTGTGCACGAAGGTGTGGGGGTTGCGGAGGTACCCGGTTTGGTTCGGACGGCGAGTTGTCACCTGCGAGGCTTGCGCCCGCAGGTTGTCCGGTCGAATTCGTGGAACGAGGCTCTTTATTCTTATCCCTAGCCTAGCCCTTGGCCTCAGCCACGGCGCGCCGCAGCTGGTCGACATCCGGGAAATTCGGCTTGAGCTTCACCACCCGGTCCAGTTGTTGCCGGGCGAGAGCGGCCTGACCGCTTTTGGCGTAGGCGAGTCCCAGATGATAGTTGTAGAGCGCGCTCTCCGGATCCTTTTTCACTGCTTCCTTGAACAAGGTGATCGCCGACGCGTAGACGCCTTTGTGGTAGAACGCCCAGCCCAGCGTGTCGGCGGAGTTTGGATTGTCGGGAAGCTGACGCCGCGCCGTCTGCGCCATGGAGAAAGCCACATCCACATTGCCGCCTTGCTGCAGCATCACGTAGGCCAAGTCGTTCGAGGCCAGCGGATTGTCCGGCTGTACATCGAGCACTTTCTGGTATTGCTGCTTGGCGCGGTCCCAATCCTGCTTGGTCTCATAGATGCCACCCGCCAGCAGGTAGAAACGCACGTCCCGGGGATTGACCTTCGCCCCGTCGAGATAAGTTTGCAGCGCCTGGTCCACGGCGCCGCGCTGGCCTTGCACCACGCCCAGCTTGACCATCGCCTCGCTGCTGTTCCGGTCCAGGTCAGAGGCTTGTTTGAACTCCTGTTCCGCCCCGGCCAGATCTTTTTTCTGGTCCATCAAGAGCTGGCCCAGCATGATGTGAAACCCGGCGTTCTTGGGAAGCTTGGAGATCTGCGCGCGGGCCGCGGCAATCGCCCGGTCGGGCTGCTTTTGTATCTGGTACACGTTAAGCACGCCGCCGAGCGCGTCGGTGGAACTGGGATCCTGATCGAGCGCCTGCTGGTAGGCTTTTTGCGCTTCGTCAAACTTGCTTTCCGCCATGCGCAGGTTGCCCAACTGCACATACGCGGCGGGATTGTTGGGCTCCTTTTCCAGGGAGTGGTGAATATACTCATCCGCCGTCGCGTATTCCTTGCGATCGATTTCGGCTACCCCGCGCAGCAGGTATCCATCCGCAGCGCCGGGCTGCAACTTGATGATCTGGTCTGCCTCCTGCGCCAGACCGGCGGCGTCGTTCTTCTGAATGGCCACGCCTGCCAGCGCCCGATACGCTTCCACAATGTCGGGACGCAGCCGGACCGAGTCGCGCCACTCCGATTCCGCCCGGTTGACATTCCCCAGTTGCGCGAACGCCAGACCCAGTTGATAATGCGCGATCCCGTTGTCGGGATCGCTCTTCAACACGGCTTGCAGCGTAGTGACGGCGTCGTTGCTCTTGCCGCCGCGAATCTGGATTTCGGCCTTGTAAATCTGGGCATCCAGATCGTCAGGCCTCGCCTTGACGACTTCGTCGTTCAATTTGCGGGCATCGTCCAGCCGGTCTTTCAGGATCAGCAACTGAATGTAGTTCTTCTTGACCACCATGTCCTTGGCATGGTCGCGATAGAGCGCGGCATACTCTTCGGTGGCTTTGTCGAGCTGGTTGTTGGCAAAATAAAAATCGCCCAGCATGCGGTAGCCCACGGGATCGTTGGGGAAATCCTTCTTCGACTGGCGCAGGAAATCCTCGGCCTGGCCGGACTTGTTCTCCGCCATGTACAAGCTGGCGAGAGAGAGCCGGGGGCTGGGATCATCCTTGGCCGCATCGATGGCCCGCCGGAACATCTGCTCCGCCTCGGGGAAACGCCCACGCGTCTGGTAGAAGTTCCCCAGCGAAAGCAGCGCATTGGTGGACTTGGGATTCAGCTCGGCCGCTTTCTTGAAACTCACCTCCGCCGCGTCCCACTGCTGCCCATGCATCTGCAACATGGCCAGATTCAGGTAAGAGTCGGAGCGGTTGGGATCGAGTTGCAGCGCTTTCTGCATATCCGCCAGCGCGCCTGAGGCGTCGCCCATCGTCATGTCGTAGTTGGAACGCGCGACGAACACTTCAGGATTGTTGGGTTGCTTTTGCGCGAGCAGATCCAGATGCTGTTTCGCGTCGCTGAGCTGGTGCCCGAGGATCAACAGGTTGGCCATGTCGAGGTGCGCGGCATAATTGTCCGGCTGGATCTGGATCGTGGTCGACAGCTCCTGATAGGCGGTTGGCCATTGTTCCAGCTTGATGGCGGCCTGCGCCAGTTTGTAGTGGGCGTCGGCGAAGCGCGCATCGACCTGGATGGCGTTCTGGAACTGAATCTCGGCTTCGCGGTACTGGCCTTTGTCAAAGTAGCGCTGGCCGCTTTCCAGGTACTTCTGCTTGCGGACGTTGGGGTCCCGCGAGCAGCCTGTCAGAAACACCGCCAGCAAACAGACCGCCGCTGCCGCCTGCCACAATCTTGAGTTCTCAGCAATACGCATATCTCTTAACCGCCTCGCATCCCGCGAACATCCGTCTTATCAATATCAATATCATCTATGTCTATGGCACCAAACGTACTCTTTCGGGCACATGCCGGAAAGTTACTGCCGTTATTATCGCAAACTTGGGCAGCGGGGAGACTCCGTCCGGCCCATCTAGCATACGCCCGTGTACAGGCGCTTTCGTAACCTGCCACAGCCGGAGCGGGCATGGCATAGTGCAATCGGCTATGACTCACTTCCCCCAAGCTCATGCCACCCATCGTTCTCCGCGCGTACAACTGAATGGATCGGTGCCCGCCGCCGTAATGGCCGAAGGCGGCGGCCGGGCGCGCGCCAAACTGCAATCCATTTCCACCAATGGCGGTCTGCTGCAGTTGCAGCAGGAACTTTCCGCCGGAGATTTCGTCGAAATCGCTTTCCACACCCGCGCCGGCGACATCCACGGCATGGCCGAGATGCTGCCTCCGACGCGCAAATTTCAGAGCGCATGTCTGCAGCCTTTCCGCTTTGTTGCCCTGGATGACGACGACCACCGGAAACTGCGCATGGCACTCGATTCCGCGCTGGACCGCGAATTCCTCGACGCGATGTCCGACCATTGCAGACCCCAACCGACCTGTGAGGCAGGTCTCAGGTCCAAGGTCGCAGGTCTCAGGAAACCGCGGTTGATTTTGTTCTTCCTGAAAAACCTAGCCGTTTTCTGAAAAACTCGCTCTTGGTCTTGCCTTTGGGTGGCGCAGCGTTTCACCGGCTTCGCACTTGCCTTTGGGTGGCGCAGCGGTTTACCGCTGCGATAAAGCCCTATTTTCCAGCGCCGGCTTTAGCCGCTGAGGGGAGTGAATCGGCGCGCAACCGAGTTTTTCAGCAAACTGTTAGGACTTGACACCTGAAAGCTGAGACCTGCCTTCGCTATACTGGACCCTTCGGGATGACGAGCCAGTCCATCGTTACGCACTCGGCCGAGGAGACGATCGCTTACGGCAGAAGCCTTGCCACCGTGCTGTCGCCTCCGCTCATAGTGCTGTTGCGCGGCGACCTTGGAGCGGGAAAGACGACCCTGGTGAAGGGGATTGCGGAAGGCTTCGCGGCCGCGAGCGCCGAGGACGTGACCAGCCCGACCTTCACCCTCATCCACGAATACCGCGGGCCCCGCGTGAACCTGTACCACATCGACCTGTACCGCATCGACACCCAGCGCGAACTGGAAACGCTTGCCCTCGACGACCTTCTCGCGCCCAACTGCATCTTACTGATAGAGTGGGGAGAGAAGTTCCCTCGTTTGCAGCGCGATTGGAACGTGGAAATTGTTCTGGAGCAAGTGGGGGAAACCGACCGCAGAATCTCGCGGACCAGCCGCTGAATTCCAGGATTTATCAAGGCCTCAGCGCATCTCAATCAACGGAACGTGGAGCCATCATCAACTTGAAACTAGGCTATCCCATACTTAAAGGCCTGCTGATTGTGTCGATGTCGTGCTTGGCGGTTCTTGGCGCAGCTCAAGGCGCCCCACAGACCCAAATCTCGGATCCTGTCCAATCCGCCCAACCGCCCGCGACCAGTTCTCCCAAGCCGGACAAGCCCGGAGACTACGCGCCTGCCCCGAGTATTTCGCCGGATCAAAACACCCCAGCCCATGAAGATCCAGAAAAAAAGAAGAACGACCGAATGTTCTACGTGATGCCGAATTACTTGACGGTCGATGGGCAGTCGCAAGTGCCGCCGGTTTCCTGGAAAGAGAAATTCGCCATGGCTGCGAAGGGCTCCTTCGACCCCTATGAATTCACGATCGTCGGTATCGTGGCCGGCATCCGCCAGGCGGAAGATTCCGATCCGCCGTTCGGGCAGGGAATGAAGGGATATGCGAAGCGCTATGGCGCGGCGTTCGCCGATCAGGTGGATGGCAATGTCATGGTGGGCGGGGTTTACCCGACGATCCTGAAAATCGATCCGCGCTATTTTCGATTAGGCAGAGGCTCGTTCGGACGCCGCTTTGGCTATGCCGTCAGCCGAGTTTTCGTCGCCCGAAAAGACTCGGGCGGATCGATGTTCAACATTCCCGAGTTTGCGGGCAACGCAACCGCAATTGCCATTTCCAACGTTTATTATCCCACCGACGATCGGACTTTTTCGGGGAACATCAACAACTGGGGAACGCAGATGGGCCTCGATGCTTTCGGCAATGAATTGAAGGAGTTTTGGCCCGATGTTCACCACTATTTGCAGAGGAGACACGCCCGCCACCTGCAGAAAGCAACCGAATAACCTTTCCCGATCCCGATTCGTACTGACCTGTTTCCTCTGGCTCTTGAAAACGACAGCCCCCGTATTCCCGTTTCTTAAGGGAGGAAAGCGGACTGTACGAACCGTTTTGGAAGGCCCAGATAAAATCCAGAATCACCTGCCTAGCGTGCATCCAAATGCCGGTTCGACCAATCCAAGTTTAAAGAGCAGGAATTGTGTGAAAAGCACAGCAGGCAGGGCCCGAAAGGGAAAATACGGATGCGGGGGAAGTTTTGAAAGTGATTCGATTATTTTGCATGGCGGTAGCGTTGGCGGCGGCATCGGGAACGGCTTCGGTTCAAGCTCAGGGACAAACGACTCAAGAGCAAACGAGCGGACAGGAGCAAACTCAGCAGGGAACGGTACGGTTGGTGCTGGAAGATGTTTCGCTGCACACCTCGGACGCCCAGCAAGCGAGCCCAACAGCGGAGGGAAGATCCTCCCTGCCGGACGCACCCACGCCTAGCGTCAGTCCGGCGGATTCCAAGAACTCCGATGAAGAGTATGGCAAACAAGACAAGAGAATTCTGTGGATCATCCCCAACTACCGTGCGGTCAGCGCCAACACGCAGTTGCCTCCGCTGAGTTTCAAGAGTGACCTCTGGCTGGCGACCCAGGACACGTTCGATTACTCCGATTTCATTTTCGTGGGCGGGCTGGCGGGAATTGCAATGGCCGGCAAATCGCAGCCGTCTTTTGGGCAAGGCGCTGAAGGCTTCGGTAAATACTACTGGCACGTCTTTGTCGACGGCGCTATCGAGAACTACATGACGGAAGCAATCGTGCCCGCAGCGACCCGAGAAGACCCGAGATACTACACCCTGGGCAAAGGCGGATTCTTTAAGCGGACCGGTTATGCGGTAAGCCGGCTGGTCGTTACCAAGACCAATTCGGGAGGGAGCACCTTCAATCTGTCGGAAATCGTGGGAGCCGGAGCGTCCGCGGGCATCGGCAATGTGTATTACCCGGCAGAACACAACCCTTGGGTGAAAACTTACCAACGTTGGGGAACGCAGGTGGGTCTGGACGGCTTGTTCAACGTATTCAAAGAGTTCTGGCCGGACGTCAATCAGGCGGTATTTCACTCAAAATATTAGAGCGCGTTTCAAGAACTAGGTTTTGGGCAAGGCATGGCTTCATTCGTGCCGCCATGGGCCAACAAGAATGCGGACTTTAGCCCCTGAGGGATGCGTAGTCCGACGAGGAACGCATTCTTGAAACACACACTAGTGCCGTGACCGCATGATGATTACGGTGTGGAAAGCAAGTGGCGCCGGCATCTTGCCGGCTGTCCCGAGGGCGTCTCGCCCTCGGCGCGGCGGCGCTACTCTCGGCGGCAAAACGTTACAAATCAGGCGGTCACGATGCTAGTCCCCTGTATAAACGGGACTAGCCGAGGAAACGAGTGGTTCCAGCAACCGAAGCAACGCTCAGGAAAGCGACCGCGCCGGATCTTGAAGTGGGCTTGATCTGCGCCGATCGCGACGGCAATCGCATCCGCGTCGACCGCGTCGATCGCGATTCCGGAACACTCTCCTACCATTTCCTGAACGACGAACTGCGGGTGCAGGAAGGCATTCAGGAGCGCTCCATCGTGCAATTCGTGGCGGAAGCCTGGTACATCGCAGCTCCGGGAAGCTCTCTTTAACAACCGATGCACTTCCAAGTTTGACAGCGTAAAGAGCGCGCGGGATACTCGCAGCCGAAACACCTCCGAACCGATTCGTCGGCCTCATTCACCCAACCTTCCAAGGAGGATTCAATGACTAGTTCACGTTTGTTTCCACTCGCCTCGTTCGTCGCCATGACTGCCTTTCTAGTCTGCGGGCAAAATGCGCTTGCGCAACAAAACCAAAAAGACAGACTTCACATCCAGGCCTATGCCGTGCCCGCGACGAACCAGGGCATTTCCAGCGACGTGGTTGAGAAAAAGATTCTCTACCAGCTGTCCTCGGGTTTTGGGGCTCTGCCGCCCCTGGATGCGAACAGCGACTACGAGTGGCCCTGCTTCCCCAACCCCGCCAACCCGAATTATGCGGACTGTTCTAGCATCGCGACCGGTGGGGTGGTGATCGGGACGCCCGCGTTCACGCAATCGCTCACCAGTTGCGACGACAGCACCTCGACTATTTCGGATTGCGGGCAGATTTTCTGGTTCTATGAAGACGATACCGGCGATACCACCGATGACCTGATCGTCACCATCGCCGTGAAGCAAGGCAAGAACTACATCATGGACGTGGTCTATGATTTCGGCCCCAACCCCTATCCGGCAGGCTCAGTCGTTATCATTTCCGATAACACGGCCTTCGGCACCCTGGGCGAAACCGGGCCGGGCAATGGGTTTTGCTATTACAGTACGCAAACCTGCGTGAACCCCAAAGCCGGCTTGGCCAATGCGACCGTAACCACCACGGTGGGCACGTCAACCATCAAGAGCACCTTCAACATTTTCCTAAAGTAGACAACTGCCGCGGGCTAGCCGAAGTTCTTCCTGGAGAATTTCATCCGGGAGAACCGAGGCTAGCTTCGCGACATTCGCGGAGCGTGAGTTGTCGCTCGTTGTCCGGAACCCCATCCTTCGGAATTCCATCCTTCAGAATCCCATGATGTTGTAGCCGCAGTCGACGTAGATGGTCTCGCCGGTGATGCCGGAGCTGGCGTCGGAGGCCAGGAACACGCCGGTGCTGCCCACCTCGGCGACCTCCACGTTGCGTTGCAGAGGGGCGCGCTCGGCGTGACTTTTCAGCATGTCTCCCAGGCCGGAGATGCCGCGCGCGGCCAGCGTTTTGATCGGTCCCGCCGAAATGGCATTGACGCGGATCTTCTTCCGCCCCAGATCCTGCGCCAGGTACCGGACCGAACATTCGAGCGCCGCCTTGGCCACGCCCATGACGTTATAGTGCGGCACCACTTTTTCCGCGCCGTAATAAGTCATGGTGATGACGCTGCCGCCGTCTTCCATGAGCGGCGCGGCGGCGCGGCAAACCGCGATCAGCGAATACACGCTGACGTCGTGCGCCACCCGAAAACCCTCGCGCGTCGTGTTGACGAAGTCGCCCTTCAATTCGTCCGCCGGAGCGAACGCCACGCTGTGCACCAGCGCGTGCAGCTTGCCGTAGCGAGCTTTCAGCTTTTCGAAGAGCACTGCGATTTCTTCGTCTTTCGATACATCGCACATGAACGCTTCCGCGCCGGGCAGCGACAGAATCAGATCTTTCGCTTCCATCTCCATGCGCTCGTTCTGATAGGTGATGGCGAGGTTCACCCCCGCCGCGTGCAATCCTTGCGCAATGGCCCAGGCGATCGAGCGCTTGTTGGCCACGCCGAAAACAACTGCCGTCCTGCCCTTCAAATCTTCAAACATGAATGAGATCTCCCCTGGGAAAGAAAAAGAATAACAGCATCCTCAGCTCGTGTAGAGCGGACACTCTTGTCCGCTGCCGTTGATGTTGGTTTTGATGTTGGTTCTCAAGCCCCGCCCCAACAAGAATCTACTCCGCCGCGGCCGCCAGATCCGCGGGAGATTTCATCGGCCAGCAAGCGCTGCCAAACGCGACCGCATACACCGCCGCGATCACCCCAAACCCCGCTGCCAGACTGATCCGCGACGCGATCCAGCCCACCGTCAACCCCAGCGCCACCTGCAGGAACGTCCCGAAGAAATAGAAAGTGTTCTGGACCCGTCCCATGAAATGCGGCGGCACCTGCTCCATCAGGCTGGTATTCATGGCCACGCCGCTGACGCCCCGCGCCGATCCCATCAGCCCATAGAGCAGCACGGCGAACGCCAGCCGCGGCGAAAAAGGAGCCAGCGCCATGGATAAAGTCAGCAGCAGCATCGAAATCGCAATCGAAGCGCGCGCTCCCACCCGCGCAATAATCCAGGGCACATAAAGAGCGCTCAGGAACGCGCCCACTCCCCATCCTCCGTTTAGCCATCCGTAGCCAGTTGCTCCGGCGTGGAACGCGCGATCGCTGAGCGGCGCCGTGACCACCACTCCCGTAGTCATCGCGCCCAAGAACAAAGCCCAACTCGTTCCCAGAAAGACCACGCTCGGATGCGAGCGCAAAAAAGCCAACCCTTCGCGCATTTCGCGAAAAAAGCGTCCAGCCGCGGTTTCCGCCACCTCCAGATCGTGACGAAGCTCAACCGCTCGTGGAACCACATGCCGTCCCTGGCGCACCGCGAAGTAGCAGGCAAATGAAACGATGTAGGTGCTCACATCGATCAGCAGCACGCCGCCGAGCCCAATGTGTTCATACACAAACCCCACCACCGCGCCCGCAATCAGCCAGCCGCCTTGCACGCCCGCCATCAGAAATGTATTCGAGTGCACGAACTCGCCTTCGGGTGTCAGCTCCTGAATCAGCGCCGTGATCGTGGGCCAGAACATCCAGAAGCCCGCCGCCACCAGCGTGTTCATCAGGTAGAGTTCCCACACCTGCACGCGGCCCAGAAACGCCAGCACCGTGACCGCAAGAATGATGACGGCGCGCAAAGCGTCCAGCCACATCACCAGCCGCCGCCGGTCTTCGCGATCGATGATGACGCCGGTGAAGGGAAGCATCACCATGGCCGGAATGGTTTGCAGAGCCGCAAACGTGCCCAACGCCATCTCGGAGTGCGTGCGCTGCAGAATCGTCCAGGCCACGGCGGCGGAGTTCATCCCGCTGCCCAGCATGGAGATCACGTTCGCCGCAAACACAAATCGCAGCGACCGTTTTTGCAGGATGGAGCGCATCGTTTGAATCTAGCACGGAGGTCTTCTGTCGGTTCGCCGTCAATTCTCAGCCAGTGCTATTCCGAAAATAACGATTTTTATCGACCGTAAATCCGCAATTGGGTGTACAAGTATGGGCTGGAGCGGAACGATGGGGACAGGGGTGACGACCATGGGATTCCGACATGAGTTCGATCCAGCCAACAAAATCTTGCTGATGCGATTTGAGGGGCGCCTCACGGATAAATTACTGGCAGAGGCTTATCAAGCGACGTTAAAGTATTGGATCGCGACCGATGCCCACGTGAGTATTGCGGACTACTCATCCATTACTGAGGCTGACGTATCCGGCGAATTTGTCCGGCAGTTGGCGCGTGATGGACCCATCATGCCGGACGCGACCACGCGTCCTCGCTTTATCGTTGTCCCGACGGAGGCTGGCTTTGGCATTGGCCGCATGTTTCAGATTCTGGGACAACCCAAGAGGCCGCTCCTGAAAGTCGTCCACACCCTGGACGAGGTCTGGGCTGACCTCGGCATTACGTCTCCACACTTCGAGCCTCTGGAGTGACGACGCAAGGTGAGTGGATCTACGCGCCCGCGATTGTACCCGCAACCTGGAGTGCGAGGGAGTTCCCTACCTCAACCCCTTCACCACATACGCTTCCGATAAGACCCGCCCGTAGAGATAAGCGTAAGCGCTCCCATCGCTCGACAAATTAGGCGGGCTGACAAACGAGACTCCCTCGCCGGTTTCTTCTCCGAAGGTCTTCCACGGCTCCATGGTTCCGGTCTGCACATTTACGCGGAAGACTTTCACGGATTTCCCAGCCTGCGCTCCCCGTCGGATGGGGACGACGTATAACGATCCCCCGTCCGGCGTCCAGCCCATGATGCCGTAGCCCGAGTCGAGCCCCGGTATGGGACGAAACTCGCCCCCTTCCAGCGGCCAAACTCCCCGTTTTCCCTCGGGTCCACGCACCGCGATGCTCCTGCCGTCCGGCGAGAGGGAGATTCCGACAATGCCCTCGGGAGTGATGGGCTTGGAATCCCCGCTGCTCAGATCGATCAGGTAATCGCGCAAACCGTGCCCGGCTTCAATCCCGGTGGCCAGCAACCGCTTGCCATCGGGAAAAAACTTAACCCCGCCATAGCTGACAGCATCATGGGTGAGCACTCTCGCCTCGCCCACTCCCGTCGGTACCAGGTTGAGTTGTCCGTCCTTCGCAGGTTTCGTGATCACCCATTTCCCATCGGGCGAGATCGCTCCCGCTACCCCATCGCCAATGCGTGCTGGGGGCGAGCCATCGGTATCGCGCAGGAATACGGTATAGTTCGGTCCCCCGCCGTCGCCTTCTTCTTCGAATAGGATCTTGTGGCCATCGCGGGTGATGTCGCGCAACTGTGCCCATCCGAACCACCCCAGCTCACGCTCTTCTTTTGCACCCGGCGCCATCCCGCGGATGCCATGGCGCACGTGATTGGTCACCGTGAGCACCGTGCCATTCCGCAAATCTTCCAGCCACATGCCCCCGGGCACGTTCGTCATCGTGCGCAGCTTGCCCGAAAGGGTTACGGCGCGTGGGTTCTCGGCAGAACCGCTGTTGGTGGACGTAAACCAAACTTCATCGCCTGCCGGGGACCAGAGAATCCCCTGCAGTGAGTTCCAGCCGGAAGAAAGTTTGCGCTCTTTTTCCTTGCCATCCGCGCCAATCACTGCCACGGCGCCTTCGTCGTCGCCGCCAGTATTTTCATGGTCGGCAAAGGCGATCCATTTTCCGTCCGGAGAAATTTTCGGGTGACTCATCCAGTTGATGCTGTCGATGAGCACCTTGCCCGCGGGATATTCCAGGCGCCAATGATTATTTTCCGGCAGGTAACGAACCACCGCCATGCTGTCGCCGGTCGCGCTCCAGTCAGCGTCCTGCACATTGTCCAGCACTTCGCGCGGCGTTCCACCGCTTAGCGGAACCCGCGCCAGCGTCCCGCTGCGCGAATAGCAATACGCAACTGAACCAAAGGCAACAGGACATAATA
>CAVZUP010000164.1:0-50287 GCA_963778255.1 uncultured Acidobacteriaceae bacterium | reverse complement strand
TGTCTGTGAAAACCGTGGAAGAGGTATCTGCGCAGGTTCCGGCTGAAGATTTTCAGGCGCTGGAAGAGAAAGTTTATCGCACCATAGAGTTGTACAAGGCCGCGAAAGATGCGCGTGCCACCGCCGAGCGCGATGTGCAGCGCCTGCGCGAGCAACTCGAGGAGCGCGAGGAAGAGAACGAAGCTCTGCGCCGCGAGCTGGTGCAACTGCGCAAGGATCGCGAAGACGTGCGCGGCCGCGTGGAAAAAATGCTCAGCCAGATGGAGAGCCTGACGCAGGAGCAGGCCGCAAGCTGAACGACGAAGACAATCCTGTGTCCGGCGGCGACCTGGAAAGCAATGGTCTGGCAACCGGTAATCCGCCAAGGAGCGAGATGGCCACAGCAAGCAAGCAACCTCCGGCAGACGCCGCGACCAGAAACGTCCCGGTCACGACTGGCGTCAACGGAAGTGTGCGAGTCGAAATCTTCGACCAGGTCTACAATCTGCGGGGCTCGGATGCGGACTACATTTTGAAACTAGCCGAATACGTGGACGGCAAGATGCGCGCCGTCTCCGAGCAGACGGCAACCGTCGATTCGGTGCGCCTGGCCGTGCTGGCGGCACTAAATATTGCGGATGAATATCACATGCTCCGGCGCCAGATGGCGACACCTTCGCCGGAAGCGCAGCAGCGCGCCAGTAAACTAGCCAATGCGCTCGACGAAGTGTTGCAGGATACCCGCCGCACAGGCTGAAACGCCGCAACCGCTTCAAAATCAAGTCAAAGGTTTT
Organism: uncultured Acidobacteriaceae bacterium; assembly: GCA_963778255.1. Classification (GTDB taxonomy): domain Bacteria; phylum Acidobacteriota; class Terriglobia; order Terriglobales; family Acidobacteriaceae; genus Acidiflorens. The sequence goes on along the minus strand of CAVZUP010000164.1, from coordinate 49,514 downwards.
CGCCACCGTTGCAATCGTCCGTAACGTAGGGTTCATTTTCTTCGCACTTTTGTAACGCAACCTGTAGCAAACTTTCTGCCATCTATTTTTCATTTTCCTCTTGCGAATCTCTTCGCCGTTTCCTAGCATCCATAAGTGAAAGCCGACCTGCCAGGTTGGTGATGGTGGCAACCGATTTTTGAACCAATGCCGAATGAACGGGGACTCGACTCGCAAAAAGATCCGGTGCGCTACGTTCCGCCATGCGGAAAAGCCTAAAGGGTCGCGGCGGGTTCCCACCGTCTGAGACGGGTTCATTCTCGGCCCACCACACGGCATAGCGGGTCGGCTTGCGTTTTTCCAGGCGTCAGGTCTCAGGCAAAGCGTTATCGACCTAAGATTCGAGGTGCAATGCCCGACCCAGAAGGTTCCCGCAAAGAGTGGGAAAAAGAGATCATCGATGTGCAACACAGTGTTACTTTTCCTGAGGAGCTACGCAGCGCTCAGATCATCGCCAAGAAGCTCTCGTCCACTCCCGCTCCCATCCCCGATTTTGCGCACCTCGTACGACTGCTGCTCAGCGGCATGTTTCTAGTCGGCGCGTTTCTTGTTTTTTCGTCGGACATCTCCCACAAAACCGCACTTGGGATCGTAGCCCTAGCCGCTGGCTGTTGCCTTGGAGTTGCGGCCTTTCGCTGGCACCGCAAGCACGGATAGACGCGCTTTTCCTGAGACCTGACACCTAAGACCTGAGGCCTCCTTCCCTGCTAGACTCTTCTCTGTCACTCAGCCCTCATCCGGAGCATCTAACCTAACCGTGTTCCCCAAACTTTTTCAGATTGGCAGTTTCTACCTGCCCACCTACGGTGTTCTGGTAGCCTCGGGCGTACTGATCGGACTCTGGATCAGCGTCCGCAATTCCGAGAAGCAAGGCATCAATGGCGACGACGCCTGGAACCTGGGCATCCTCGTGGTCCTGGCCGGAATCATCGGCGCGAAGATCCTTTACATCATCAACGACTGGAGCTACTACTCCCGCAACTGGCACGAGATTTTCAGCGTCAACACCCTGCAGGCCGGAGGCGTATTCTCCGGAGGACTGCTAGCCGCGCTTCTCATGGCGGCCTGGTACATGCGCCGTCATCACATGCCCGTGCTGCGCACTACCGACGGCTTCGCACCCGGTTTGGCCTTTGGCCACGTCCTCGGACGCTTCGGCTGTTTCGCCGCCGGTTGCTGTTACGGCAAGCCGACCAATCATTTCTGGGGAGTCGTCTTCACCAATCCCTGGGCGCATGAAGTGAGTCTCACTCCGCTCGGCGTCCGGATCGAACCGACCCAACTGATCGAAGCCGCCGCCGAGTTCTGCAATTTTCTGTTCCTGACCTGGCTGCTAGGCAGGAAGAAGTTCGATGGCCAAGTCTGGGCCACGTTCATGATCCTCTACGGAATCGAGCGCTACTTCATCGAATTTCTGCGCGACGATCCCGGACGAGGCGAAGTCTTCGGCGGAATCATGACGGGTACGCAGCTGATTTCGGTTCTGCTGGTCATCGGAGGCGGACTGATCTGGTGGCTGAAGAGCAGCACTCAGCCGTCCGCCCTCAGCCCTCAGAAATCCGGGACGGCTTGATGGACAAAACCTTGCAGACTCTCCGATGGGGCTGCTCGGCAGTGCTAGGGACAGCAATACTGTACTGGTCGAGAGAACTTTCTATCCGCTATAACGCTTGGACGACAAGGGTTCGAGAACGCAACCCGCGTATTAATCCCCCGCCGACCCCTGAATGGCGCGCAAGGAACACGAGAGTCATGACTTGGATATTTCGTTTTTTCGGGGCCTTCCTTGCATTGACCTCCGTGCTAGCGCTAATTGGAATCCGAAACTCAAACTGACTCTCCGCACCGATTCCCCGTGCCCGCGCTGGCCGAATGCTATCCTGAGTGCTGATGCCCGAGTTCCCCCTGACTCTGACCGTCTCTCCCGAAGCCGCCGGGCAGCGCCTCGATCAATATCTAGCCGCACAATTATCCGAGGTCAATCAATCGGAGGTCAGCCGAGCTCGCGTGCAGCAGCTCATCGCCAAGGGCGAGGTGCTGGTCAACGGAGCCGCCGCAAAAGCCTCGCTGCGCCTGAAAGGCGACGGCGAAGAGCGGATCACAATCACCGGCCCGCCGCACGCTATGCCGCTGCGCGCCATTGCCGAAGAAATCGCCCTCGACATCGTCTATGAGGACGACGACCTGGCCATCGTCAACAAGCCCGCCGGCATGATGGTCCACGCCGGAGCGGGAGCGACCGACGACGCGCGCAACCGCGGCACGCTGGTCAATGCCCTGCTCCATCACTTTGGAACGCTCTCAGCCGTGGGCGGAGAACTTCGTCCCGGAATCGTCCATCGCCTGGACCGCGCCACCAGCGGCCTGATGGTGGTGGCGAAGAACGACGAAGCGCACCGAAAGCTTGCCAAGCAGTTCAGCAAGCGCGAGGTGCACAAGACCTACTTCGCGCTCGTCCACGGCTGGCCCAAGCAGGATCGCGGCACCATTCAAAGCGCCATCAGCCGCCACTCCCAGAAGCGCACCCGCATGACCACGCGCGGCTTCGGAGGACGCGAGGCAGTCACCCATTACGTGGTGAAGCGAAAAGTCGATGCGCCCTACGGCAAGTTTGCGCTCGTCGAACTCACCATCGAGACCGGACGCACCCACCAGATTCGCGTCCACATGTCCTCGCTCGGACATCCCGTGGTCGGCGACGCGCTCTACGGCGCACCCGGCGAATTGCGCTCGCAGTCGAACAAACGCCGCGATCCGGGCATGCCCGCGACGCTGGCGCTGGGGCGAAATTTTCTGCATTCGGCCGCGCTTGAGCTGGTGCATCCGCGCACCGGCGAGTCACTCAGGTTCTCCCGCCCGTTACCAAAGGAACTGGAAGACTTGCTCGCTAGCCTCGAAAATGCGCGTCAGGAAGGCCCCCGGCTGGAACCCGGCCAGTAAGAGCGCGGTCGAGCAGAACCTCACCAACCACCGGCTATAATGTAAGAATCAACTCCGAGCCAATTGCCTTGATGAAGATGAAATCGCGCATTTTTCTGCTTCTGATTGCCATTCCCGTACTGGCAGGCTATCTCGTTGGCCAATCGACGGCGCCCGCTTCCACACCGGCGGCGCCGAGTGCGCCCGACAAAGCCAGCGCTCCGCCCGACGCCAAGCCCCAGGCTCCAGCGCAGACGCAAGCTCCGGCGAAGCCTGAGCCCGATGACTCCGTCACCACGATCGTGCACGTCGTCAACGAAGTCCGCGTGGTGTTCACCGTCACCGACCGGCACGGCCGCTACATCAAGGATCTGAAGCGTGACGATTTCAGAGTGATCGACGATCAACTCCCCGCCGAACTCCGCAGCTTCCGCAGTGAGACCGATCTCCCCTTGCAGGTGGGTTTGCTGGTCGATGCCAGCAACTCGGTGCGCGACCGTTTCAAGTTCGAGCAGGAAGCGGCCATTGAATTTCTAAATTCCATCATTCGCCCAAATTACGACAAGGCATTCATCGTTGGCTTCGACTCCACCCCTGAGGTTACGCAGGATTTCACCGACAGCACCGAGAATCTTTCCAACGGCGTGCGCCGGTTGCGCGCCGGCGGCGGCACCGCCATGTATGACGCGCTCTACTTCGCCTGCCGTGACAAGCTCTTAAAGCAGGAGCAGACCGGCCCGGTCCGCCGCGCCATTATTCTGCTGAGCGATGGCGAAGACAATTCCAGCCACGTGTCGCGCGAGGAAGCCATCGACATGGCGGCCCGCGCCGAGGTCATCGTCTACACCATCAGCACCAACATCAGCGGCATGAAGGGCAAGGGCGACAAGGTGCTGGAGCGTATCGCCGACGCGACCGGCGGCCGCGCCTTTTTTCCGTTCCAGATGCGCGAAGTGTCCGATGCGTTCTCCTCGATTCAAGAAGAGTTGCGCAGCCAGTACGCGGTGTCCTACAAACCGGCGAATTTCATCGCCGACGGACGCTACCGCACCATCGACATCGCCGCGTTGAATAAAACCCTGAAGGTGCGAACCCGCAAGGGATACTACGCTCCCAAGCCGTAGCCCGAAGGCCGCGGAAGCCTGAGGGCCGTATCAGATTTGTCATCCTGAGCGGAGCGAAGGACCTGTTGTTTGCCGACCGCGGCCAAACGCCTGGCCGATTCAGAGGATCTCTCTATGCCTGGTTATTCCGGAACGCCGCTAGCCAAGAAGTTAGGCATCAAAGACAATTTCCGCGCGGCCCTTCTCCACGTGCCTGCCGAAGTAAAGTCCGAACTAAGCGCCGCGCTCTCCAAATGCCGCACCCAAAACACCATCAGCGCCAGCAAAGTCGAAGATCTAGACTTCATCTTCCTCTTCGCCAAATCCCGCGCCGGGCTTGAGCTTGAACTGTTGCCGGCCGCAGAGGCGCTGGCCCCCGCCGGCATGTTGTGGATCTCCTGGCCCAAGAAAAGTTCGGGCGTCTCGACCGACCTGACCGAACACGAAGTTCGCCAGAGCGGCCTCGATGCCGGCCTGGTCGATATAAAAGTCTGCGCCGTCACCGACGTCTGGTCGGGATTGAAATTCGTCATCCCGGTCAAGAACCGGCCGAAACAGAAACAGCGTAACGGCTAGCGTCAGCCAAGGAGCACGACATGGCAATTCCCTATTACCACGTTGACGCATTCACAAGTGAGCTCTTCGCCGGGAACCCGGCGGGAGTCTGCATCCTCCCCGCGTTTCTTCCGGAGAGCGTCATGCAGAAAATTGCCGCTGAGAACCGGCACAGCGAAACCGCGTTTGTTGTTCCTCGCGCCGATGGTGATTTCGACTTGCGCTGGTTCACCCCCAAAGTCGAGGACGACCTATGCGGGCACGCCACCCTGGCATCCGCCTATGTGCTCGCGCTCCGAAAGCACAACGTGTGGCCGGTTCGCTTCCACACCCGCAGTGGCATGTTGACCGTCGCTCGGAGTCAGAATAAAGACGGTCAGAATGAAGACGGCTTTGTAATGGATTTTCCCGTCAAACCATCCCAACCCTGTGAGATGCCAGTCGGACTCCTGCCAGCCCTGGGTTTGAAAGCGGCGCTGGTCATGAAGTCGCGCGATTACCTCGTCGTGGTGGATCGGGCCGAGCAAGTGCGAGCGCTCTCGCCCGATTTCGCCGCCCTTGCCAAACTGGACGCCGGGATGGGCACGATTGTCACCGCTCCCGGCGAGGGTGACGTGGACTACGTGTGCCGGATGTTCCTACCGTCGGCCGGCATCGATGAGGACCCCGCCACCGGCTCCATACACTGCACGCTGGCTCCCTATTGGGCCGGCCGCCTGCGTAAGAACACGTTCCATGCGCAACAACTCAGCGCCCGCGGTGGATCCATGCAATCCACCATCGATGGCAATCGCGTGAAGATCGCCGGCCAGGCACGACTATACCTTCAAGGCACGCTCGAACTCTAAAGCGTCTGCCTCGCAGAGCCTGACATAATTCAATTCTCAATTCGCGGGAGGCAGAAACGTATCCGCGTCCACGAATGCGGTGAACGGCGCGCCCTGCTTAATTTCCGCGTCCTTGCCGTGCACGAACATGCCCACAGGCACCACCGGGACAAACATCAGGCCCATCGCTTTCCCCACGTGATCTTGCCCCTCTTTCGCGGCGGAGCCGTGCAGTTTAATCGAAACGCCGCCCGCTTGCAGCGAGTCCACCTGAAAGAACACGTCTCCGGGAGCGCCTCCCATCCCCGTCTTGTCAACTTCGGTAACGGATGCCACCGCGGGTGTGCCCTTCTTCACCACGACCACGTCGCCGACTTTGAGATCCGCGGCCAGCGTCAGAGAAATCTTATCTCCCACCTCCGCTGTCTTTGAGCTTACGTCTGAGGCGAACACGAACGGCACCGCCGTCCCCTGAGCCAGCAAGAGCTTTGCCGGCGCGGAAGAAGCCGCGGGCGAGTTCGGAATTTCGGTTGGAGTTTCTTTCGGAGTTTCTTTTGAAGCCGCGTTCGAAGCCGCGCCCGGCGTCTGCGCTACCGCAGCCGCTGCCGGCACTCCATTCAGCGTGTAGACCGCAGTCGCGATCCGGCTGCGTCCGCCGAGAGGCGAGATGGCAATCGCTTGCAGCGTGGTCGTCGAGTCAATCGTGATCGGACCGGTGTATCGAGTGGACGCCGCGGTCGGCGTCCAGCCGTCCGTCGTGTAGTAAATCGCCGCTCCGCGGGTTGAGTCTTTCATCTTTATCGTGATGGCTGCGGAATACGCGCCCGGTTTCACCGAGAGTTTTGGTTTGGCGGCGTAACACCGATAGCACTGCGTCGCGTTCAGCGAGGCCTGCTGTGCGTTCTGCATCGCCGTTTGATTCGCCAGTTGAGATGCCTGCATCATCTGGTCGTTCGCCTGCTGGGCCGCCTGCTGCGCCATTTGTGTCGCTAGCTGCGCCGCCTGCATACCGGGATCCTGAGCCAGCGCAGAGGAGGCCGCCAGTGCCAGCGTCAACATCGTGAAATAGGTCCACATAAGTGACTCTCCTTAGCATGGGTTAGATGACCGTGCCTAAAACCCAAGATGCCACAACCTTGACGAGTTGCTAAAACCCACGCTAGCACCGTAGAGCAGGCGCCGAAGTAGAGAATTGTATGTAGAGAATTGTATAGAGTGGCGCCGCGCAACTTGGATTCGCAAGCCGGGTTTGCATGCAGTAGATACGGCTCCGGGCGCCAATACTTCCGCAGATCGAAACCGCCGGGACCGAGAGGAGAACGGAATATGAAACGCATGATCGCTGGGGTTCTATTGCTGCTTGGCATGGGTGCGGGAACGATGTTTGCCGAAGACGGCTACTGGCGCGACCGGCGCGACCTCCGCCACGATGAGGCCCGGATTGCCCGCGATCGCCAGGAGCTGCGCCGCGACCTCTACAACGGAAACTACGGGGCGGCGCGGCATGAACGAAAAGAGCTGCGCCACGAGTATCGCGACTTGAACCGCGATCGCCGCGACTCGTATTGGGACCGGCGGTAGCGGGGCTCTGTAACTTCACAGGAACTCGTCTCGTAAGTGGCTTTGGGCAGGGCACGGCTTCAGAGGCCGCGGAAAAGCTCAGATTTTGATCTTGTTTTGAAAGGGCGCAGATCTAGCTGCGCCGTAAGCTGAAAAACTCTGGGTTCCTGCACGAACGGGAAGGGCACGAGTTTCACTCGTGCCGTAACCGCTGAAGAGTCAATCGCGGCTTCCAGCCGCTGGGGCAGTCAAGCGGCGCGCACCGGAGTTTTTCTGCAATCTGTTCAGCCCCTACGGGCGAGACAAACTACTGGGAGAATGCCTTGTCGTACCAGCTTCCAGGGTTACAGCCTTAGTAACTTGCCGAGGCTCCGCAAGCCGGGTTCTATTGAGAGTGGAGAGTTCACGATGCGAATTAGGCCCCGGCTGGCGGCGATCGCGATGGTGGCAACCATGCTCTGTTGGTCCGCCTACAGCCAGACATCGGTCACACGAGCGGAGCGGGAATTGTTCGCTGCGATCAACCAGTCGCGGCGCGCCCAGGGACTGGCTCCGATGCGCTGGGATGAAGCATTGGCAGCAGCGGCCCGGCGTCACGCGCAGGCGATGGCGGAGCACGGCTCCGTGCAGCACGGCTTCGAAGGCGAACCAAGCCTGTCGGCCCGGGTTAAGCAGGCCGGCGCCCGTTTCAGTTGGCTAGCGGAAAACGTAGCCCAGGGGCCAGCGCCTCAGTTCATCCACACGCAGTTCATGCAGTCGCCTCCCCATCGCGCCAACGTCCTCGACCGCGACATGGATTCCATTGGCATCGGCGTGATGGAGCAGGGCGGGCAGTTGTTCGCAGTCGAAGTTTTCTCGCAGGCGCGCTGAGCGGACAAAACGCCCGCATGCGCCAAAGCAGCTGTCGATCTAGATTGGCCCACGCATGGGAGAAACGTGCGTGGGCCATTTTCATTCCCGCTACTGACCCGTTCCCGTCAGCTTGATAACGGCCGGCCCGAGCGGCGCACTATGCGTAACCGTGGCAGCTCCGGTGATGGTGCCGGTCGCATTGGACATAAAGGTTACGACAAAGGTGCACTTGGCTCCGGCGGCAACGGTCGCTCCGCAGGCCTTGGTACCTGACGGCTCGGCCCTGAAGTCTCCGCTGGCCAACATACCGGAAATGGTCACCGTCGCTCCGGAGTTATTGGTCAGCGTAACGGTTTTGGGGGCGCTGGTGGTGCCCACGTTCTGAGCGGCAAACGTGAGACTAGTGGGCGACAACGCCACCGGCAACGCGCCCGTGCCAGTCACATCGACGATCTGAGGACTTCCCGTACCCGAGGTGGCAATGGCGATCGCGCCTTTGGTCGATCCGGTATTAGAAGGCGTAAAGGTCACACTGATCGTGCACTTGGCGGATGCGGCGAGCGCGCCTCCGCAGGGTGACGTTCCGCTGCCCACCGCCGCATAATCGGCGCTGGCGCTGATGGTGCCGAGGGTCACGGAACTGGCGCTGCTGTTGGTGACCGTAATGGTCTTGGCCGCGCTGGTCACGCCGATTCCGGTCGCGGAAAAACTCAGCGTGGCCGGACTGAACGTGAGCGGCACGGTCGGCCCTCCGGTGCCCGTTCCCGAGAGCGCCACAACTTGCGGACTAAGCGCGCCGTTGGTGGCGATGGCGAGCCCTCCGTCAATCGTGCCATTCGAGGTGGGCGCAAACGTCACTGTGATGGTGCACTTGGCCGCCGCCGCGAGCGATGCGCCGCAGGTTCCGCCAGTGATGGAGTAATCGGCGCTGGCCGCGGAGCTCAGGCTGATGGACGTGGTCTGGTTATTGGTGACCGTCACGGTCGCCGCCTTAGTGTGGCCGGTGGCGACACTTCCAAAACTCAGGCTGGTGGCCTTGAACGACAGCGGAGCCACGCCCGTCCCAGTCAGCGTCACCAGTTGCGGGCTGGACGTGGCGCCGTCTTCAAAAGTAAGCGCGCCGGTGACCGCTCCGGCAACGCGTGGGCTGAAGGTCACGTTGACGGTGCAGTTGCTGTTGGCCGCGAGAGAGGTGGAACAGTTGTTGGTCTGGGAAAAATCTCCGCTGGCCGCGATCGAGCCGATGCTGAGAGCGACCGATCCCGAGTTGGTGAGCGTAACCGCCTTCGAAGCGCTGCTCGTGCCCGCGGCCACGCTGCCAAAACTCAAGCTGGTCGGGTTGATGCCAGCGGTTGGATTCGGATTGATCAGCACATAGAACGTAGTCGCAACATAAGGTCCACAGCCGGCCGTATTGAAGTTCCCCACCGCGACCTGGAACGCGCCCGGCGAAGCGATATCACTCGCCAGTAGCGGAATCGTAACCTGCGTGGCACTGACAAATGTGGCGACAGCGCGATAGTACCCGTTGATGTAGATGTAGGTGCCGGTCGTAAAGCCGGTGCCGTTGATGGTAAGCGTGAACCCTGCACCGCCGGCGGTTCCGCTTGGAGGACTGAGGCTGCTGATCGAAAGCGGTGTCGAGTTGACGTTGTAGTCGGCCGCGACCAGCACCTCGTCATCCACAGTAAGGTTCTGCGGAGTGGTAGTTCCGCTCAAGTCGTAGAGCCATCCGGTGAAGCTCAAGCCGCTGGCGGGAGTCTCGCCGAAACTGATCTGGCTGCCGGTGGGGTAATAACCGTTCTCGGTGGATGCCGGCAACACGCTGATCGTCGCCGCGCACGAGCCTTCCAGCGGGTAGTCGGCGACGTAATAATTCGGCGTGATGTTCGCCGTGTAGGTGGTGTTGCCGCTCGGCGCGGTGATGGTCTGAGTCTGTGTTCCGCCGTTGCTCCAGCTGGAGAAATCAAAATAGGTGTTCGAACTCCAGGGATATTGCGGCGAATCGATGCCCAGAGTATGAGAACTGCTCGGGGTCCACGCGAAATTCACCGGCGCATACCACCATTCGCCATCGACCAGGACGCCAACCTGCGATGCCAACGGATTCGCGGTAACGGTGTACACGGGAGAGTTGGTGAAGTAGGTAGTGAGATTGATGGAGTTGCCGTCATCCATCAGGTAAAGAGTCTTGGGATTCGCGCCGATGCCGCCGGGCAGGTAATACGGAGAATTGATGTAGCTTAAGAAATTCTCGCCTGCATTCGGCGCCGCCGTCAGCGTCACCGGCTGACGAATAATGAAGTACTCGCCGGATATTCCCGAATAAGTCAGCGGCGCAGGCGAAGGCGTAACCGTTCCGGTCGCAGCCGGAGAAATCGTATTGCTGTAGGAAACCAGCTGCATGAAGTTGGCCTGGTAGACAGTGATCGCAGGTGAGGTCGCAGGCTGGGTCACCATGTTGTTGCCGGGAGTAATGGTGATCGGCTGCGTGTGATCGAACGAATCGCTCCAGCGTCCGTAAATGTAGCTGACGCCCGTAGTCGGGAGCGTCTGCGCTCCGGAGGGCACCGTCAGCGTGTGGGTCGAGTTCAGCGCCCAGTTATAGACCTGCGGCGTGGTGACCGTGTTTCCATCAACCATCACCTTGAGTCCCGGGGGATTGCTGGTCACCGTGACCTGTGTCGGGATCGCCCCATAGAGCCGCATAATGCCATCGATATCGCCAGCGCTATAGCCGGTCGGATTCGAGAGCGGAATCCCCGCCGGGATGGACTCAATGCACGGCTCTCCATTCCGCGAGAAAGAGAACGCCGGATATTCCATCACCGACGCGTAGTCGTAGGGGGTCAATTCCTGGTCATTGTCAAGAAATTGATCGAAGTTGGAGCGCGACGCCTTGATGACCGCGCCGTAGTTTACGTTGACATAGGTATTGCGGTCCGGACGCGACTGTTCATGCCAGACGCCAACCGTGTGTCCCAACTCATGCAGGATGGTCGCCGTGGTGCAAGTGCCCGATCCGCCCACCGTCTGTTCGCCGCCGACGCGGCCTTCATAGGCCTCGCACGATCCGCTGAAATTGTTGGGATCAAAATCGAAATTTACGTAATCGGCTTGGTTAGTGTAGGGGACGAGCTCAATCAGTCCGGAAAAGTCACCGTTGAACGCCGAAATCGCCGCATTAAGATTGGTCAAATCTCCGGACGCCGGGTCGATGGTGTAGGGGATCTGCACGATGCCGTTCACCGGAGGCCACAGATAACTGGAATACGCAACGCCCAGACTGTCAGGGCTCACACCGGGGCTAATACTGTTGAGAGAGTCCTTAACGTGGTCGAGCAGAATGTCGCCCTGATAGACGGCCTTGCCGCCTCCATCCTTGCCCGGAACCCATTCATACGTGACCTTCTTGCCTCTCCAATAGCCAGTGCGAAGCTCGGTCGGCTGAGCCTGAGCCCACAGCGTGGAAGCGGCAAGAAACACAAGCAGGGTAGACAGCGCAACGCGGCGGAGTAAAGTCACAGAACCTCCTGGCTAGATCGAACATCGAAGATCGAAAACTGGGAAGAAGAGAGCTACAGAACCCACGGACTGGGGGGCGTCCGAATTAGGGCTAGTTTGAAGAAGAAAGGGCCCGGTGTCAAGAGCCAGGTATCAATGTATCGATCGGGGATGCCGGCCTACGAGGGCTTTCACCACGGAGACACGGAGAAAACCTTGAACCTTCAAAAAGCCGGAAAGCCAAAGGTTTTGCCAAGCAGTTTGTTTTCTCCGTGCCTCCGTGGTGAAAAAAGCCAGTCTAATCTTCGTGCCGGGGAATAGCGTAGTACCCGCTGCGCGCCTGAATCTTGTAATCCCCCTGCTTCGGCTTGATCTCGACCCTCCGGAATGACCCGTCGCGGGACGCGTTCGTAGGCGTGTACCCGATGTTGTACTGGCTGCGGAGTTCCTGCGCAATCTGGTCGAAGGCCTGCCGCAGCTTTTCGATCTTGTTGCCGACCTCGATCACGCGCCCGCCGGTTTCCTGGGTGAGCTTTTTCATCTCGGAGTCGCCGCTATAGCCGAAGCCGCCCATGCCGTAAAAGCCGCGGTCGGCAATCAGCAGCACGTAGCAGATGGCGTCGGCCTTCTGCGCGGCCTCGATAGCATCCTTGATCTTGAGGCGGCTGCCTTCGTCCTGCCCGTCGGTGAGCAGGATCATCGCCTTGCGGCCGACTTCGTGGCTGAGTTCGTCGTGCGAAGCGAGATAGACGGCATCATAGAGCGCCGTGCCGCGCTGCCCGGTCGAGGAGCAGGGAATCGGTCCCTGCGGCCCAATCGGTCCGCCGGAGCAGCCGACGCCGCCGGTGTTGATCCGAGCCTCGTTGAGCGCATGTTTCAGCCGGCTGGTGGAGTTGGTGAAATCCTGCAACAGCGTAATATCCACGTCGAAGCTGATGACGAAGGCCTCGTCCTTGGAGCGCAGTATGCTTTCGAGGAACGACCCTCCCACTTCCTTTTCCATCTCCAGGACGCGCGTCTGGCTGCCGCTGGAATCGATCAGGATGCCCAGGGTCAGCGGCAGATCGGATTCCGCCTTGAAATACTTGATGGTCTGCGGCTGGCCGTCCTCGAAGATGTCGAAGTTTTCCTTATTGAGGTTGGGGATCAGCGCCCCGTGCTTGTCCTTGACGTTGAAGAACAACTGCACTACCTCGACGTTGATCTTCAGGGTCGAGACCGCCTGATCCTGCGACTGGTCGCCAGAGGGAGAAGAAGAGGAACTGGAACCGGGTGCGGACGGGGTCGTTGGCGCCGGAGCCGGGGCGGGCGGGTTCTGGGCGGCCAGGGGAAGCGACAGAGTCAGGGCCAAAGCCAAAACACCCGCCGCCGAGCGAGATTTGCATTCTAGTGTGCGCATCAGAGTTTTTATCCCGAGACTTTGCTAGTCTATCCTGTAATGGTCTGTCAGGGTTAGATGCCAAGGTTAGATGCACCGAACCGGCGCGTCTGGCATCTGAATAACTGTTTTGATGGAGAGCCGGGCGGGGACGCCCAGCGCTCCATCGAACCTCAGCCCGGCAGCGACCGCAGCGAGATTAAGATTAAGGAAGAGGATTCCGGGATGGCAAAAAAAACGACCGCGGTACTGAGGCTGGGGCTTTCGTTGTCGCTTGCTGGATTGCTGCTTGGGCTGCTCGTGGTCACGTTGGCGGCGCAACAGAAGCCCGAGGACATCCCGGACGCCCCGTCGGCAACCCGCCCCATCCCGCCGCCCGAGCCGCCCAGTCCGCGCCCAGGCGCCGATGACCAGAACGCTTCCCCAGACACTCAGACGCCGGCCACCGGCGATTCCACCAGCGGCACCAGCAGTTCGAGAGATATCCCCCGCAGCGATCAGGATGCCACCGAGCAGAAACCTGCCCCGCCCCCGATGCCTCCGGTGAAAACCGTGCCCGCGGGCAGCGTTCCGAAGGATCAGGAGACTGGGCAGGACCTCTATACCATCAAGGTGACGGCCAACCTCGTGCTGGTTCCGGTCATGGTCAAGGACCATGACGGACGCCTGATCGGCGGCTTGCTGCCCAGAGATTTTGTCGTCCTCGAAGGCGGCCAGCCGCAGAAGTTGAAGTTCTTCACCAGCGATCCGTTTCCGCTGACGGCAGCCGTGATCTTCGATACCGGCATGCCCGACGTGGGGCTGAAGAAAGTGCAGGAGACGCTCTCCGCGTTGCAGGGAGCCTTCAGCCAGTTCGATGAAGTTGCGATTTATACCTACAGCAGCACCGTCGGCCGCGTGGCCGATTTCACCGGCGTTGGCAAGCAGCTGACGGTGGCTCTGAATGAGGTCCGAAGTTACAACGGGGTCAATAACGGACCTCCGGTGACCAGCGGGCCGCTCGGTCCCCAGGGACCGGTCATCAATGGCCGCCCCGTGGATTTTCCCGTTGACCCGGTTTCCACGCCGCCCAAGGTGGCGCACGTATTGAACGACGCCATCCTGCAAGCGGCGCGCGACCTCTCGAAGCGCGACCGGGCGCGGCGGAAGATCATCTTCGTGATCAGCGACGGACGCGAGCAGGGCTCCGCCGCCAGCTATAAAGACACACTGAAAGTGCTGCTGACCCAGAACATCACCCTGTACGCGGTGGGCGTCGAAGGGGCGGCGATCCCCGTCTATGACCGGCTGCAGCGCATCCACCTGCCGAAGACCGGGAAGTTCATGGGCTACAGCGACATTCTGCCGAAATACGTTTCGGCCACCGGCGGCGGCACGGTGTTCGACGGCTTGACCGAGGCCGACATGGAGCGGGTCTACGCCCGCGCCATCGGGGACGCGCGCAACCAGTACACCCTCGGCTATGCCAGCAAGCCCGGCATTGGCGGATACCGGCAGATCGAAGTCCGGGTAAAGCGCACCGGCGTGAAAGTCTATGCCAAGGACGGATACTACCCGCTGCCCACGCCAAGATAAGCAGTTGCCAGCCGCCAGTTTTCGGTGCAACCAGCCACGCGATCCCACAGAATGGGCGCGATCCTCGAACTCCTACGCCGCACAACCCGGAAAACTGGCGGCTGGCAACTGGCTACTGCTTTTAGTAACGTGGGTAACTGCGCTCAGGCCCTCCGTTGTGGTATAAAAACCAGCAGGAACCGATACTGTAGTCAGCTGGTTTTGTAGCGAGAGGCTCGCGCCTTGAGGTCGTGGTTTGCGCGGGTCATGGTCGCAGCAGTTTTCGAGGAAACCTTTTGAGTTTCATCAACTTCGCAGCACGCGAGATCAACTGTAAGATCGTCTACTATGGCGCCGGGTTGGGCGGCAAAACGACGAATCTCCAGTTCATCTTCCAGAAAACAGCCGAACAGCAAAAAGGCAAGATGATCTCGCTCGCCACCGAGACCGATCGAACCCTGTTCTTCGACTTTTTGCCCCTCGACCTCGGCACCGTGCGCGGCTTCAAGACGCGCATTCACCTCTACACCGTCCCCGGCCAGGTCTTTTACGACGCCAGCCGCAAGCTGATTTTGCGCGGCGTGGACGGCATCGTCTTCGTGGCCGATTCCCAGCAGGAGCGCCAGGACGCCAACGTCGAAGCGCTCGACAACCTGATGGCGAACCTGAAAGAACACGGCTACGACTTCAACAAGATTCCCTACGTCCTGCAACTGAACAAGCGCGACCTGCCCAATGTTCTGCCGGTGGACACGCTCTCCAAAGAACTGCGCAAGAAGAACGAAGCGGTCGTCGAGGCTGTGGCCTTCCAGGGCATCGGCGTGTTCGAAACCCTGAAAGAAATCGCGCGCCAGGTGCTCCAGGAGTTGAAACAGGGCGGATAAGCAGCGATCAGCCGTCAGCTCTCAGCCATCAGCCGTCAGTAAAAACCCAAGACGATTAACTTGTAGAGACGCGATCAGGTGTGTCCGATTCTGCTCTTGTGGTGACGGGCATCCTGCCCGTCCAAGCCAAACCCTGTGCGGAACAGTCTCCCTTTTGAGATCTACGCTTGGATACCGCCCAGCGGGCTCTCCAACTTCGAGGAAATCTCGGCAACCGGCCAGAGACTGAGGCCACCTCTGTGCGATTACACCTGAAAAACCCGTGAAAAACGCCGCTTTGGCCCTTTCTAGGCGTGCCGCTAACCGGTTTCGCTTGTGTGACTTACGTAGACGTACGTACATGAATATATGCATAATGTTTCACGTGAAACATAGTGTTTCACGTGAAACACTTCTCCGTTTGTGCGCTAGAAGCCTTCGATCATTGAAGTTCGGCTAGGGGTCACTTTCGAGGGTCTCCGAAAGTTCCTCCCACTGCTTCATCAAGCCCTGCACATCAACCTTCCGCTGCGCCAGTTCTTGCGTCTGGCGCTGGGTTTCCTCCGCGCTCACAAAGCTCTGAAGCTGGGTTTCACAAAGCGCAATCGCGGCTTCGGTGCGGGCTATCTCTTCTTCGACTTCGTGCAACCGATCTGCCATCTGCTGGCGCTTGATCGGATTCAGCCGCTTGCCTTTGGGCTCGGCGGAATCGGCAATGGGAGCGCGGTCTCCGTTCACTGGTGCCGGTGACGCCGTGGATGAAAGAGTGGCTGGCTTCGGCGCTTCCACGGCGACCGCGGATCTCCCCTGTTTCCGCCAGAGATAGTCTTCGTAATTTCCGGGATAGATCTCGACCTTGCCATCGCCGATCTCGAAGACTCGCGTGGCCAGCTTGTCGATGAAATAGCGGTCGTGGGAAACGAAGACCACCGTGCCGGTGTACTTCATCAGGGCTTCGAGCAGGACGTCTTTGGCGCGCAGGTCGAGGTGGTTGGTGGGCTCGTCTAACAGCAGGAAGTTAGCGGGGTGCAGCAGCATTTTCAGCAGCGCGTAGCGGTTGCGCTCGCCCCCGGAAAGGACGCCGATGCGCTTGAAGACATCGTCTCCCGAAAAAAGAAAACAGCCGAGCAGGCTGCGCAACTCGGTTTGCGTGGAGGCTCCCGACAGTTCGCCGAGGTCATCCAGAATGCGTGCCTCGGGATCAAGCTCTTTGTATTGATCTTGCGCGAAGTAATCGAGATGGACTTCGTGGCCCAATTTGTATTCGCCCGCGGTCAGCTTCTCCTGCTGGGCGAGGAGCTTGATCAGTGTGGACTTGCCCGCTCCGTTGACTCCGACCAGCGCGATGCGCTCGCCGCGCTCGATCATGAAATCTACTTTGTCGAAAACCTTGTGCTCGTTGATGCCGGGCGCGCCGTAGCTCTTCGCCACGTTCGCGAACTCGGCAACGATGCGTCCGCTCGGCTTCGGTTGCGGAAAGGAAAAGTGGACGGTCTTCTCCTCCTCCGGAATCTGGATTCGCTCCATCTTTTCCAGCTCTTTGATGCGGCTCTGCACCTGCTTGGCCTTGGTCGCCGTGTAGCGGAAGCGGTTGATGAACACTTCGAGCTGCTCGATACGGTCGCGCTGAGTTTTGTAGGCGGACTCCAGCTGCTCCTTGCGCGCGGTTTTTCCGGCGAGGTATTGATAGTAGTTGCCGGCGTAGAAGTGCATCTGCTTGTTCCAGATTTCCACTATGCGCTTGACGGTAATATCGAGAAAGTAACGGTCGTGCGAAATGATGACGTAAGCGTAGGGATAGCTGGTCAGGTACTCCTCAAGCCAGTTGCGGGCTTCGAGGTCGAGATGATTGGTGGGCTCGTCGAGCAAAAGGAGGTTGGGTTTTTGCAACAAAAGTTTGGCGAGCGCGATGCGCATCTGCCAGCCACCGGAGAACTCTTCGGTCTGCCGCTTCCAGTCGTCGCGGTGGAAGCCGAGTCCGGTCAGGACCGTCCCGACCTGGGCTTCGAGCGTGTAGCCGTCGCGGGCTACGAATTCGTGTTCGAGCTTCTGGTAACGGTCGGCAACGTTGGAATATTCGTGGCTCTGGTGGTCGAGCTCCGACATGCTGCGGGTGAGCGACTCCATTTCTTGTTCGATGGCGTGGAGTTCGGCGAACACCGACATGCACTCGGCAAAAATGGTGCGGCCGGTCATCGTTAAGCCATCTTGCGGAAGGTATCCGGTAGAGATGCCCTTGGCGCGCGAAATGGAGCCGTAGTCGAGCGTCTCGCTCCCGGCAAGAATCTTCATGATGGTGGATTTGCCGGTGCCGTTCGCTCCGACCAGTCCGATATGGGACTCGGGCGTGATCAGCCAGTCGGCGTTCTCGAACAAGAGCTTGTGGCCATAGCGCTTGCCGGCGCCGGAAAGTTGGATCATGGAGGTCTCTATTTAATATAACGGACGGGGAGTGGGTCAGCCGTCAGGAGGGGCGACTGTTTGACTTGTGCCACATATTGTGGCACAATGTTTTTGTGCCTAGCGTAAACATTCGCGAGCTTCGGGACACCAAACGGCTGAAGGCTTGGCTGCGTGCAGGTAAGACCGTGGAACTTAGGGAGCGCGACGAGGTGATTGCCCGCATCGTTCCCCAGGGATCGCCTCCGCAGCCGGGCGATTGGCCAGATTTCAAGGCCATGCGGAAGGAGATTTTTGGCGGCCGAATTTTACCCGGAGCCGACTTGGTGATTGAAGAACGCGGTCGCTATTGAGGATGCAATGACGGCCGCCACATCGCCCACTCCGGTGACAGTGTACGCTGACAGTTCATTTTTTGTGTCTCTCTATCTCCCTGACCGGCACACATCGGAGGTCGAGCGCCGGCTCAAGTCGCGGCCGTCTTTATGGATGACGCCGCTTCACGTGGCCGAGTGCACACATGCCATCGAACAACACGTTTTCCGCGAGATGATCACGCGCAGTGAAGCTGAACGTGTTTTGCAGCGATTCCATGAGCATCACGCCCAGAATCTTTGGCGGCAGGCCCCCCTGCCCGATCAAGCATTCGAAGTGTGCGCGGAACTGGCGCGCCGGCACGCAGCGCGGATCGGAGTTCGAACGCTCGACACGCTGCACGTGGCTTCGGCATTGGAACTTAAGGCCGAGCATTTTTGGACCTTTGACGAACGACAAGCGAAACTGGCGCTGGCGGTTGGTTTGAAGACCGGCTGATGCCTGACCGGCGAAGACACCCGTCTCTTCACCTGCGCTTTAGCGGACAGCGGCCATGCGGGCTACGCCGATGTGCTCGAGGGCGCGATCGACCACGGTTTGGAGTTCGTTTGCGTATTTGACTTCGCGGCCTTTAGCCAGGACCACGCGCGCTCTTTCGGCGTCGAACCAGGTGGGATCGCGGTAGTCTTCCTCTGGAGTGCGGGTCTGACGGACATCCATCAGGAAGGCTTTGACCACATATTCCTGCACGCCGCCGGGCTGCCAGAAGACTCCCTTGGAGTGGACATAGATGTGGAAATGGCGAGGCTCGATGATGCCGATGGCTCCCGCTTCTTCCTTGGCTTCGCGTTCGGCGGCCTGGCTGTGGGACAGGCGCGGCTCGGGAGCTCCCTTGGGAAAAGTCCACTTGCTGCCGCCGTTGGTATGGACCAACAGAAACTCGGCATGCGAGTTGACTTTGCGGTAGCAGACGGCGGCTACCTGCAGGGGCAACGCGAAGCGCGAGACGCGGGGCGAGCTCATTGTCAGTTGGCTACTGCGAGCAGTTTACTGGAAAGATATTTCAGGAATGTTAAATGCAGCAAAAATGGTGCATACCATTCGTACACATGCCTTTGGGGTATGGAGGGCAGTTGCCGGTCGCCAGCTCTCAGCTCTCAGTAGCGGGATCGCGGTTGTCCTTTGGGCGTCGGGTCACTGAGAGCCGAGAACTGGCTCCAAAGCTCAGGCCGCCTAGGCGGGATACTTTGTTACTGTCGATGCCGCGGCTGGCCATCAGGACCTGAAAGGTTTCTCCCATGCCTACTGGAGTCACCAGGTGCTTGAGTTGGAGCGCTACTTTGGCGCGTTCTTGGGGGACGCGGCAATCTTCGAAGGCGTCGGCAAACTGAGTGCTTTCGCCAATCCCCAGCAGGAATTGCGACTGCGTGCGCAGCTTTTCGCATTGCATTCCTGCTTGCTCGCAAGCGGCGGCGAGGGCGGTGAAATTGACGTGGGCGGTGAGGTCTTGTTCGCCGGGAGACTGGTAGGGATCGGCGCTGGCGGAGTGCTGGCGATAGGCCATGAGCGTGCCTCGGTGGCGGCCCGCCAGTTGCTCGTTGCGGGTGTATCCGTAGTCGACGATGAGCAGCACGCCTTGGTGGAGCAGGGGCGCGATTTGGCGGATCCAATGCTGCGCCTGGATGGGCACTTCGATGCGTTCGTGCTGGTCACTGTTGGCTTCGGGATGGACTCCGTAGTGGTCGAGGAATTCGAGTTCTTCGGCTAGCGGCGGGAGCCAGACTTCTTGCAGGCGATTGTCTTCCAGCGCTAGATGGAGCTTGCCTTGCGCGCTGAGAATCTCGACCGGGAGGGCGTCGAAGAATTCGTTGGCGAAGACGATCAGGGGGACTTCGGGTGCGAGAGTGCGGCACGGGCCGGTGGGCCGTCCCTCCGGGACTTGAGCCTCTTCTGCTTTGGACCCACCGCTGAAGCGGTGGGCTAAGTTGGGTCGTTCCTCCGGAACTTTCGCCGGAGCTTTCTTCGGAACTTCTTTCTTCGGAACTTCCTCCGAAACTTTTGCCTTTCCGGCGGCTATATGTCGGCTAAGCGTATCTTGCAATTTTGCTTGCAGCGCGGGCGACGACTCTTGCAACGTGTAGGTCAGGGCGGCGAAGAAATCCTGGAATTTCTTATTCGACCAATCGAGCACATCGCTGGCGAACAGGCCGCGGCCGGGACCTAGTTCGAGGATTTCGATTTGCGGCGGGCGGTCTAACGCTTGCCAGATTTCTTCAAACTGGCGCGCCAGCAGGCGTCCGAAGACGGCGTGGACGTCGCTTGAGGTATAGAAGTCTCCGGCTTTGCCGAATTGTTCGGCGTTGCGGGAGTAGTAGCCGTGGACAGGATGGTAGAGGCAGAGCTGCATGTAGCGCGAAAAGGGGATGGGGCCGTGCTGGCGAATCTCCTGTTCGATTTGTTCGCGGAGGGACACGGCGTCAGCTTCCCTGGGTTCCCTCTGCGGCGTGCGCCGGGCCGCGCGAGACGGCGCTGGCGTTGGCGTTGGCGTTGGCGTTATCGTTATCCTGCGGGGTGTGGGTGAACATCTCGATGAAGTAGTCGTGGAGTCCGTCGTAGAGCTGGCGCTGTAGGTGCCAGCCGAACTGGGGATGATCGAGGTCGCGGGGATGCATCTTGAGAACGTAGGTGTGCACCGGAATGGTTGCGTTCTTCAGATCGATGAGCACTTCGATTAGGCCATCGACCTCGCGCGCGGAGAAAGCTAGCAGGGGATGGTCGTAGAGCCGCAGGTGATCGAGGACTTTCTGCAAAGGACTGGGGTCGGGCACGGAATCATTGTACCGAGGTAAGACCTAGTTCCCAGTTTTTCACGCGGCCATGCGGATGGGGCGGTTTTCGGCGTGGAAGGCGCGCTTGATCGGAGGCATGGCCAGGTAGAAGATGCAGACGGCGTTGATCGCTCCGAAGAACAACGAAACGATGTGGCCGTGGACGGCGCTGGGAAGGACCAGGACGAGGCCGATGGCGGAAAACAGGAGCGTGAGTAGGCGTCCCCAGTTCTCCATTTGCAGGATGCCGTAGGCCGCGATCATGTGCACGAGGGCGAACACGATGACCACCGCTCCGGCCACATGGCCGAGGCCTTGCACCAGCCGTGCCACGGCATTGCCCTCGGCGGCCAGGGACGTCATTCTGGCGATCAGTCCGGTAAAGAGCAGCAAGGAAAATCCGAAAAGAAGGCCGATTACACCGCGCAGCATCTGATAAAAACCGACCAGGGTAACACCGAGTGGGCGCATGAAACCTCCTGTTCAAATGTGGAAGCAATATAACACAAGGTCAGAGGTTCGAGGTCAGATTGCAGAGGCCAAAACACAAGGTCAGAGGTAAGAGGTCAGATTGCAGAGGTAAAGGCTCTCGCACTTTGGGTTCTTACCTCTGCAATCTTACCTCTGACCTCTGACCTCGCACTCACTCGTAGCGCAGGGCTTCGATCGGATCCAGGCGCGAGGCTTTGATGGCGGGGAGCATCCCGCTGACGACGCCTACGAATCCCAGGATCATGGTGGACGCGAGCAGCGTGGTGGAATCGATGGTGAGGTGAATGTCGCCTTCGGTGCCGTTCTCCACGAAAGCGCTCCAGAGGGTGAGCGAGCCGACCGACCAGGAAACGACGTACGCCAGAAGCACGCCGGCGATGCCACCGAGCAGCGTGATGACCAGGGCCTCGGCGAGGAACTGGACCAGGATGTGCCAACCGCGCGCTCCCAGCGCTTTTTCGACTCCGATCTCGCGGGTGCGCTGGGTTACGGAGACCAGCATGATGTTCATCAGGCCGACGCCGCCGATGCCGAGTGTCAGCAGGCCGATGAAGCCGAGCAGAATCTTGATGCCGGTGGTGATGATGCGCAGATCGAGCAGGTCGGCGAAGACGTCGAACACGAAAACGGCGCGCTTGTCCTTGGGATCGAAGTCATGATGAAAGGCCATCGACCGGCGCACCGCCTCGGCGACTTTTTCGTGGTCGCCTTCGTATTCCATGGCGACGGCGTTGAGGTAATAGGTGTTGGTTAGATCGTTCATGGCGGTGAACGGGATATAGACTTTGCCGTTCATGTTGTCGTCGCCATTCTGGATGACGTGCCTGAGGACTCCAATGACCTCGTAGGAAATGCCATCGAGACGCACTTTTTCGCCGAGGGCGTTCTGTCCGGAGAACAACTTCTTCTTCACGTCCGCGCCCAGGATGGCGACGCGGCTGTGCGTGTTTTCGTCGAGGTCGGTGAAGAACGTGCCCTCCTCGACCTCGATGCGGCGCATGTGCGAATAGTAGGGATAGACTCCGCTGATGCCGTAACTGCCGCTGCGCGTGCCATAGGCGACGGTGCTTTGCTTGAAGGCTTCGGGCGAGATGCGCTTGAGCAGTGGCACTTCGGCCTGCAGGTAATCGAGATCGTTGACGGTGAGCTTGATTTCGCTGCCTGCTTTGGTGCCGCCGGCTTGCATGGAGGTGCGTCCGGGAAAGATGAAGACCAGGTTCGTACCCCAGGAGCGGAAAGCGATCCAGAGTCCGCGCTCGAAGCCGGAACCGTAGGCGAGCAGCAGCACTACCGTCGCGATGCCCCACGCCATGCCTAGCATGGTCAGGATGCTGCGGCGGCGATTGTGCTTCAGCGCGTTGTAGGCCTGGCGGGCTAGTTCGAGGAGCATAATTCATTCCTTGGTGACGTGCTATCCCAGGTTAGCGACCAAAAGGCGGTCGCGAACCTGGGGCACCTTCTGCTACTCCTGGCGCAGGGCCTCCACCGGTTGCAGCAGGGCGGCTTGGCGCGCTGGATATAGGCCCGCGGCGATGCCAGCAACCGCTAGCGAGAGAATCGCTATTGCGGCCGACGAGGGCACGATGCGGGGCGTGTCGAATCCTTCGGGCGCGGGCAAGGCGGCTAACAGCGTGACCAATGCGGTGGTGATGGCGAGGCCAATGCCTCCGCTGAGCGCGGTCAGAAACGCTCCCTCCACAAAAAACTGGGTGAGGATGGCGCGATGCGTCGCTCCCAGCGCTTTGCGCAGGCCTATCTCTCTCGTACGTTCGGTGACGGAGACTAGCATGATGTTGATGATGCCGATCGCGCCCAGGGCCAGCGTGATGACCCCAACCACGCCCAGGAAATAGTCCATGCCGTCGAAAATCTTGGCGACGCGCTTGTTGTCTTCGATGGTGTCCCAGTCTTCGAACGATTCTTCCAACTTGGGATCGAAGCCGTGTCGGCGCGCCAGAATGTCGTGAACCTCGGTTTTTGCCGCCAGATTTCCGCTGGGGGTAAGCGGACGATAGTTCAGGAACGAGATGGCATCTTCGCTGTTCTGCTCTTTCAAGCGGAACAGATTGCGCATGGTGTCGATGGGAATGAAGATGCGGGCATTGGTGCCGTTGTTGCCGTCTTGCCCAACCTTGCTGAGCACGCCGATGATTTCGAAGCGGATGTCGTTGAGCAGAATCGACGAGCCGACGGCGGGGCGTCCGGGAAAGATGTTCTTCAGCAGTTCCCAGCCAACGACGGCCACGCGGCGGGTTTCGGTGTTGTCTTCATCGTTGAACCAGCGGCCGGGGCCGACGGGGATGTTGCGAATCTGGTTGTACTCGGGCGCGACGCCGAAGACCTGTCCGTTGGTGGAACCGTAGTCGCTAACGGCGCGAATGTCCTCGCGGTTGAGCACGGGCGAAAGGTTCTTGAGCGAGCGGGCTTCGTTGCGAACGGCGAGGTAGTCTCCGTAGGTGAAGTGGTAGGTGCGGCCGGATTGCGTGCTGCCTTCGACGGCGGGAATGCGTCCGGGGAAGGTGAACATGATGTCCTGACCGAGGTTCTTTAGTTGCTTGGCCTGGCCGCTTCGGAAACCTTCGCCCAGGCCGACCAGCAGGAGCAGCGATCCCACTCCCCAGGCAATGCCGAACATGGTGAGGAACGAGCGCAGCTTGTGGGCCCAGAGCGTGGCCAGCGACTGGCGAACGATTTCGATGAGCATCCGCATGGTGTTCTAAGAGACCCGGGCGGCAGCACACTCGCGGTTGGGCGAAGGTTCGCTGCCATCTATCACTGAATACGAGAGACGGGGCTAGCGGGTTCCGTGAAAAAAGGAACTCCCCCAGAAGATTAGACGCTGAGAGGGGCGGTAGGGTTAGCCACGTGGACTCGTCGAAAAGCCAGAGCAGTGCGAATCTGCCTATAATTCGCACCCCTGCATGCTAGTGCCGTGACCGCATGATGATTACGGTGTGGAAAGCAAGTAGCGCCGGCATCTTGCCGGCTGTCCCGAGGGCGTCTCGCCCTCGGCGCGGCGGGCGAGGACGCCCGCCGGACGCCTGCCGGGACGGCGGCGCTACTCACGGCGCCAAACGGTACAAATCACGCGGTCATGATACTAGTGCCCGATTTTTTGCGCGGACCTGCTCACCACTGCAATCGGAGCGCGTCTAACCCGCCGACCAGGGGTGGGGCCGCAATCTGGTGGCCCGTTTCAACAATTTCGATACGCACATTGAAGGAGGCATTCTCCATGTTGCAAAGAGCAATGCGTGGATTTCTATTCTGCCTGCTGCTGGCAGCCATGTCGGGCCTGAGTCTGGCGCAATCGCTGGTACTCGATCTGCCCCGGCAAAGCCAGCGGGCGGAAATTTCACAACGCATCGGGATCACCGACATCACGATCAGATATCACCGTCCGCTGGTGAACGAGCGCAAGGTTTGGGATGGGTTGGTTCCTTACGGCAAGGTGTGGCGCGCGGGCGCGAATGAAAATACTACGATTACGTTCAGCGATCCGGTCATGATCGAAGGCAAGGCACTCGACAAGGGGACGTACGGTTTGCATATGATCCCGACCGCCGACGAGTGGACGATTATTTTTTCGAAGAACTCGACTTCGTGGGGCGCGTTCACTTATGACCAGGCGGAAGACGCGCTGCGCGTGACGGTGAAGCCCAGGGCGGCGGACATGCACAACGCCCTGACCTATGATTTCGACGAGTTGAAGCCGGATTCCGCGGTGGTGGAGCTGGAGTGGGAAAAAGTCGCGGTGCCGTTCAAGGTCTCGGTCGACGTGCATGACCTGGTGCAGGCGAGCTTAAAGAAACAGCTGCGCAATCTCTCGCAGTACACGTGGATGAGCTGGGACGATGCGGCGAATTACTTCCTCGCGGAGAAGTTCGGGCTCGACGATGCGCTGGTGTATTCCAATAAGTCCATCGAGAATGAAGATCGCTACGAGAATGAGGACACGAAGGCAAAAGTACTGACGGCGCTCAACCGCAAGGATGACGCGGCCGCGGCGCAGAAAAAGGCGCTGGAATTTGCCAGCCCGCTACAGCTCCACGGTTATGCTCGCCAGCTGATGGGCGAGAAGCGCAACGAAGAGGCGTTCACGATCTTTCGTGAGAATGCGAAGAAGCATCCCGAGCTGTGGTTCACCCATGCGGGGCTGGCGCGGATGTACTGCGCTCAGAGCAAATTCGACGACGCGGCCAAGGAGATGAAACTGGCGCTGGCGGGAGCTCCGGATAACCAGAAGAGCTACGTGGATGGGCTGGTGAAGAAGCTGGAAGCGAAGCAGGACATTAATTAGCAGGCGAGTAGCAGCAACAACTCGCGATAAAACAGTGCCGCTGGCCCGGAAACGAGCCGGCGGCCTTTTAGCGAATGGCTCAGCCTCAAAAATCCGACAACTCGGGGACACTGAAAAATGGAATGCGGGTGGGTGCAGCATCGCCGAGTCCGTGCAGTCCTCCGAGATAGACTATGTGCTGACCGAAGCGTTTGTTGATCTGGTCCATCGTGCTGCTGATGGTCTCGCGCTTCTCGTCATCAAACATACCGAGGCTGTGTAACTCGTCCGGGATCAGGTCAAAAAGCCAAACGCCCACATGAACCGGGACAATGGGCGGGCAATCGCGCCAGAGTTGGCGGTAATGGTCCTGCAAGGTCATGGTGTCGCGGCAAGCCTGAATGCTGCGGTGAGCGTTCCATCCCGAGGGATCGGATGCATCTCCGATTTCCTGAAATCTCCGGTTAAAAACAACGTTGACACCGATTCCCCGCGCCCACATGTTCAAGCGGCGTAACTTAACCGCGGCATTACTGAGGAGCTTGAGTCCGACCCGGTAGGCGTTGTCCCTGGTACGGTATTTCGGCGCCAACACGTGTTGTTTCGCGATGCTCTTGCGCTGGGATCGTGCCTTTTCCTGCCAGTCCTCGCCGTGCAGCCAATACCACATGGTTTCGCCCAGGACACTACCCCAGATCTCCCGCATCTGTGGTGAAGACAATTGGCAAAGTTGCTCTACCGTGGTGACGCCGCGGATGTTCAGGCGGCGCTCCATCGCGTAACTGATGCCTACTACGTCCCGCAATTTCATGCAGTACAGAGCGTTCGGCAAGTCTTGCTTGATGAGCACGGTCAGTCCGTCCGGCTTGCAGAGGTCGGCCGCCGTCTTGGAAAGATAGCTATTGCACGACAAGCCGATCGAACAGCGCAGCGCGACGCCCAGGTTGCGAATGGATTGCTTGATTCTGTAGCCCAGCGTCGTGGCATTGGGGAGAAACCGCTCCCGGCCCATCAGCTTGCAAGCCATTTCATCGACCGAGAAGGCTTTGTAGACGGGCAGGTGCTCTTCCATCGCCTGGATGATCTTGTGCTGGTATTCCACATACAACTTGGGGCGGGCGACCACGATCTTGATGTGCGGACACAGGATTTTTGCATCGGCAACCGAGGTTCCCGTTTTCACGCCGTAAGCCTTCGCCTCATAACTCGCAGCAAGGCAGCAGGTGGAATCGGTATTGACGGCAACGATTCCGACAGGGCGGCCGCGCAGTTCGGGAACGTCCTGCTGCTCCACCGTAGCGAAATAGGAGTTGAGGTCGAGGAAGAGCCAATCGACTACGGGAAATTGGCCTTCGGAGTAGGCTGGAAGGCATACGCTCATAGCGCTAAACAGCCTACCGCAAAAGCGAATAAAAAGCGAATATACTAAAAACCTGGATTTTACATATTGGTAGGCGCCCAGCCATGCGCTTTATGACAGGCGGGGTGATGCCGGGAAAGCCATCGAACCCGGCATCGAAGGTCAGGATGCTCTCGTGATCAGTACGGGTTGATCAGTACAGACGGAAGTTGACCTCGACAGCGATCTCCTTGTCGATCGGCTCACCGTCTTTGAGAGCGGGTTTGAACTTCCAGCGACTCACGGCTTCGACGGCTTTTTCATCGAGCCCGTATCCCAGTCCTTTTTGGATCTTGATGTCGCGAGTGGTTCCGTCGGCGGCAACCGTCAGCGACAAAGTGATCACGCCCTGGATTTTTTTCTTGCGGGCCTTTTCACTGTACTCGGGGTCGGGCATGAAGATCGCGTGGGGCGGAGTCACGTTGCGCTCGGGCCGGTCCGTGCAGGGGGGCGCGCCTTTATCCGGCACGCCGGAATCGTCGTCAAAGGGGAGGAACTTGGCGGCTTGTTGCGAAACCGCCGACGCCGCCATATAGCGCGGGAAGCCTTGCGGAGGAACGGTAACCTGCAGCATGTCGCCATGACGGCTGAGCACGCCGACCCTTTCTCCGCAGGCCACGCTATCGGACGCGCTGCTCTGGCAGGCACTGTGATAGACGGGGGCCGAATCCTGACGACCGGAACAGAACACGAATCCGTCGGGCGCATTTTCCCTGGCCTGCATTTGGGAACAGTCGGGCGAGCGCTCGGGCAATCCTGACTGGTTGTCAAAGGGCACAAATTTATCGAGCTGCCGCGAAATGGCGGAAGCGGGAACCAGGTTCGTGCGCCTCTGGCCACGCGGGCCGCGCTCGCCCAACGAAATTCTCAGCATGTCATCTTGCCGGTTCAGCACCTCCACTTTTTCCCCGCAGTTGAGCGTGCCAATCTGGCGCTTCTTGCAATAACCCACGTAGATAGGCACAGGCTGATCCTTGGCAGGATCGGAGCAGAATACGAAACCATCGGCTCCGGACCGCGGGAGCGGCTGGTCCTCCGCGGCAAGGCAGGAATATCCGCACGTGGTCACGACGAAGAAAGCGGCAAAAAATAGGCGGGCTGGTTTCATGGAGGGGCATTCTCCCATTCCCTCCTTCTGACGTCAACGAGGGGTGGTTGCGTTGCCCGCTTCGGGATACTCGAACACTCCGCGGCCGGATTTGCGGCCGAGCCTTCCGGACTTTACGTATTGGGTGAGGAGCGGGCAGGGGCGGAACTTTTCGCCGAGAGATTTGTGCAGGTATTCGAGGATGTGAAGGCGGGTGTCGAGGCCGACCAGATCCACGAGTTCGAACGGTCCCATGGGATGATTCAGGCCCAGCTTGAGAGCTTTGTCGATATCTTCGGCGCTGGCAACGCCTTCCTGGAGCATGTAGAAGGCTTCGTTGCCGATCATGGCGTTGATGCGGCTGGTGATGAAGCCGGGGGCTTCTTTGATCACCACAACTTCCTTGCCCATGCGCTTGCCGACTTCGACCACGGCGGCCAGCGTATCGGCGTCGGTTTCGAGCGCGCGCACGATTTCCAGCAGCTTCATCTTGTGCACGGGGTTGAAAAAGTGCATGCCGATGCACTTCTTGGCGCGATAGGTGACGCTGGAGATTTCGGTGACGCTTAGCGACGAGGTGTTCGAGGCGAGAATCGTGGTGGGGCGGCAGATCTTGTCGAGCATGGTGAAGATTTCGATCTTCGATTCCATTTCCTCGGGAACGGCTTCGATGACTAGATCAGCCTCGCGGGCGGCCTCGTCGACCGAACTGGCGTATTCGATCCGCGAAAAAGCGGCGTTGGCCGCGGCGGCATCGACTTTGCCGAGTTCAACGGCTTGGTCGAGATTGGCGCGGATTTCGGTCTCGGCCTTGCGCAGGGCGTTCGGCAGCAGATCTTCGAGAATGGTGCGGTAGCCGCCGAGAGCGGCGGCGTGGGCAATGCCGCGTCCCATGATGCCGGCGCCGATGACGGCAATCGTGCGGACTTCCGTCACCTACTCTTTCTCCTTGCCCGCGGACTCGAGGTGCTGCACCACGCTCTCATAGCTTGGTTCGGACTTGCGGATGTATTCGCCAAGGCGAGCGCACTCTTCCTTGGTCATCGCCGGGATGGCGGCGCTGATGCGGCGCAGGGTGGTGGCGATGTCGTCGATGTAGTTCATGAGACGGATTAGTTCTCCAGTTGCGGGCATGAAGGCTCCTTGCGTATTTCCTGGCGCTTGCACGCCAATGGAACATCTTCATTGTTTAACATGTGGGCGGATTTGGCAAAGGCGGGATGCGTAGAGTAGTACTGCGTTTGGGAAGAAAGCGAGCCAAAGGATCAGCTGCCAGCAAAAAGCAGGTCCTTCGCTTCGCTCAGGATGACAATTCTGTGTTTGACCAGCCGGGCGGGGACGGCGGGCGCTCCGCTGGAACGCTAGCTTTGCTGGTGGAAGCTTCGGAAGGCGGCGTAGCCTGGTTTGCCCATGTAGCGCTCTAACACCGAGGGATCGGTCTGGCGCAGGTCGACGATTACCAGGCCATCGACTACGTCGGAAAATTTGCGGTCGAGGTTGAAGCCTACCAAGCGGCCTCCCAGCTTGGCGTATTGCTTGAGCAGGATGGGCAGGCCCTTGCCGTCTTCTTCGACATCCGAGATGGGCTCGGCTAGTTCCTCCAGGTCGCGCAACAGGCCGCAGAGTGCACCGCAATCCCAGCGGCGAAGCTTGGGGGCGCGGAAGGGCGTGCGCGGATGAACAAGGTCGGCGAACTCGCGGCCGTCTTCATCTCTAATGCTGCGTTGTTCAAAGTAGCGGACGATCATTTCTCGCGACAGGCTGCTGTACTCGTTACTGATGCTGACGGCTCCGAAGAGCACGGGAGTCTCAGGATGCGCGGCCACAAAGCGCGCGATGCCTTTCCACAGCAGAAGCAGCGGCGCGTACTGGCGCTGATACTCGGGACGCACGAACGAGCGGCCTAGTTCGAGGGCGGAGCCAATCTTCAGGAACAGTTGCTCGTCGTAGCGGAAGACGGTGTTGGTGTAGAGGCCTTTGATGCCGTGGGCGCGGATGATTTCGTCGGTATTTCCGGCGCGGTAGGCTCCGGCCAACTCCTGCTTTTCTTTGTTCCAGAGCAGCAGGTGCCAGTAATAGCTGTCGAAGTGATCGAGATCGGCGCGGCGTCCGGTGCCTTCGCCGGCGGCGCGGAAGGTAACTTCGCGGAGGCGTCCTAGCTCTTCTAGCGCGTGGGGCAACTCGGAGGCGCGGGCGGCGTAGACGGCGAAATCCGCGTTCTCGATGAGCAGGCGCTCGGCCGGCAAAGCGGCGATATCGTCGATAACGAAGCGCGATGGAACCTCCGCGGCGATGGGCTCCTGCGGCTTGCGCGGCAGGGCGGCTCGCATACGGCTGGGCAGCGAGATGGGCTTTTTACCGCGATAGGAGAGCAGGTAGGTGCGCAGACGAAGATATTCGGTCGCTTCCTCGTCGTTGTCGAGACTGGCGATCAACTCCGATGGGATCGCCTTGCCGATGCGAATCTGTAAATTCTTGTCGCGCTGCTGGAGAAATTCCTGGAGGAGAAAAAGCGTCCGCAGCTTTGGATTGATTAGACCCAGCAATTGAAACGCGGCGCTGTTGTGGCCGCGGAAATAGACGGGGAGCGCGCTGGCTCCGGACTTGCGGATGAGGCGGGCGGCCACGGTGCTCCATGCGGGATCGGTGACCTGCGCCTCGCGGACATTCCACTGCGAAACCTCGCCGGCGGGAAACACGGCTAACGCTCCGCCCTGGCGCAACCATTCCATTGCCTGCTTCAAGGGCTTGATATTTTTATCGGTTGAGGACGCGGTGTGAAAGGGATCGACGAAGATGCAATGCTCATGAAGCTCGGGGATGCCCTCGAGCAGCGAGTTGGTCAGAACCTTGACGTCGGACCGCACGCGAGACAGGAGCGCAGCCAGAGCAGCGCCATCGAGCACTCCAAAGGGATGGTTGGCCACGGCGACCAGAGGGCCCTTCACGGGAATGCGATCCAGATCGGCGGGCTGCACCTCGAGTGTGATTTTCATTTCCGAGAGAAGCGCTTCCAGTCCAAAGCCCGCGGGTGCGTTGCGCACGCGCTGGTAGAGATCGCGCGCCTGCTGCATGGGAATGAATTTTCCGGCGAATCCCGGAAGTCCGGGAAGAAGCGGCGGCTGACTTAGCGCATTCTGGGCTTCATTCCTTTCCGTTCGCAACATAGGCATAGCCCATTTTTGCCTTGCCTTGGTTGCACCTTCATGAAGGTCTGGTTAACGGATTATGAATAAGTATCTCTTTAGTAACTGGCTGGTAACCAGTAAACAGGTGCCAGTTCTCAGTAAGACTGTGCTTCCTCTTAGAACTTGGGACCTAGCAGTTTGCTGAAAAAGTGTTTTTCTCGACGCGGCATTCCCCCAGCGGCTGGAAGCCGCTATTGATTCTTCAGTCGTTATGGCACGAGTGGAACTCGTGCCCTTCCCGTTCGTGCAGGAATCCAGAGTTTTTCAGCAAACTGCTAGAAGGAATTAGCTTTCCAGTTTGAAGCGAGTTTCGGCTAGACGATAGAGTCTGCGCCAGACCAGGCGATTGGTGGTTACTACTACGGCGGCGAGGGCAATCGTGCTGGCTAGCAGGAGATTGAAATTCTTGGCGTCGGTGGCGGCGGAGATCATGGCTCCGATGCCTACGGTGGAGTAGGTCTGGCCTTTGAGATGGGCATACTCGGCGACGATGCTGACGTTCCATGCGCCGCCGGATGCGGTGATCATTCCGGTAACTAGGAATGGAAAGATTCCCGGCAGAATCAGTTTGCGCCAACGCTCCCAGCCGCGGATGCCGAAAACGCTGGCCGCTTCTTTCAAGTCGGTGGGGATGGCCATGGCTCCGGCGATTACGTTGAACAAGATGTACCACTGCGTGCCGAGCAGAAGGAGAACGATCGAGCCTAGTCCCAGACCTCCACCGAAGCGAATCAGGAGCAGCAGCACCACCGGAAAGACGGCGGTGGCCGGAACCGACGCGGCAATCTGGGCTAGCGGCTGAGCGATGCGCGCCAGGCGCGGGTTGAATCCGATGGCGACGCCTACAGGGATCGTCCACAGAGCGCCGAGAATTAGAGTTAGATTTACGCGCAGCCAGGTGGCAAAGAGGCCGATGCCGATCTGGCGGAAATCAGCGGCGTGCAGGCCGATGAGGATCAGGATGACACGCACTACGGCGTAGCCGATTGCGCCGAGAGCGACTAGTCCGACGGTTCGCCATAGCCACATCGCCGGCTTGCTCTCGTCCGCCGATTCCTGGGACTTATGATGGCCGAAGTAGCGCACTAACTGTTCGCGAAGAGGGGCGATGGCGCGTTTACGAAAGAGTGCGACGCCCCGGGAGCGATGGAGGAAATCGAGCACCCATGAGGTGGGGGCGCTGGTGCTTTCGACTTGCTCCATCTTGAATTTTTCGGCCCACGCGATCACCGGGCGCCAGACAAACTGGTCGATGAGCACAATCACGGCGATCATGGTGAGAATGCCGAGAAGAATCGAACGCGTGTCGCCATCATCGGCCGCGGCCTGGAGATACGAACCGAGGCCGGGCAGGCGGAAGTCGCCAAATTGTTCGCAGGCCATCAGGAAAAACCAGGCTCCGGCGACCGACATCATGGAATTCCAGACCAGTCCGATGGTGGCGTAAGGTAGTTCGATCTGAACGAAGCGCTGCCACCAGTTGAAGCGGTAGATGGCAGCGGCTTCGCGCATTTCGCGCGGAATGCTTTTCAGCGAGGCATAAAAGCTGAAGGCCATGTTCCAGACTTGCCCGGTAAAGATGAGCAGGACCGCGCCGAGTTCGACGCCGAGTTGACGTCCGGGAAAAAGCGCGGCCATGGCCAGCATGACGCCGGGAAGAAAGCTCAATACGGGGATGGATTGCAGAACGTCTAACAGCGGAATCATGAAACGCTCGGCGCGGGGGCGGTAGGCGGCGACGTATCCGTAGGCGACGGCGAAGAGCAGGCTGAGCACGTAGGCGAGCGCGATGCGCAGCAGAGAGTATCCGGCATAGACGGGGAGCGAGCCCAGGCTGCGGCTGATCTCAACCTGCGGGCGAAAGGGACCGAGCCAGGTGCGTCCGATTTCGACTACGCCATAGAAGAGCGCCAGTCCGCCGGAAAACATGATGAGATCGGGCAGGCTGGCCGCGCCGGCACGCGGCAACACCGACCAGATACGAACCAGGGGCCGAAGTGCGACTCGTTCCTCACGCTTCACGGCTGCACCGGAGTTGTCACTGGCGGATGGGGCTCTCCGACGGGCTCGGCGAGGATGAGCCGGTGCGATTCGCGATCAAAGTCGAAGATCTCGGCGTAGCGGCCCCAGTTCATGGCGGTATCGAATTGGCGTTCCACTTCATCCTGGCTGAAGTGCTCGTCGAGAATGTCGTAGAAAAATTCCTGCGAAATGGAGTGATCCGTCTTGGCGTGCAGAATGCTGTCGATCTGCTGCAGGATGACGACGTGAGTGAGCGCAGCCGTGCGGAAGAGAATCTTGCGGGTCAGAATGTCGGCTTCGGCAAAGGCCGCGCCCTCGGGGGTGATTTGGACATCGCCTTCGATCAGCCGGGCGAAGCCGAGCAGCACGGAAGCCTCGACGATGGGCAGAAGATCTTCGGCGTCCATTATGAGGACTTCAGCGAGGCGATGAAGATATTCTTTTCCGCCGCGGTCCTGCAGCAATTCGAGCAGGCCGGCGACGCCGCCGACGCGGGCGTGGGGGAGCATCTGGTATTTCTGGCGCACCGGCTTTTGCTTGGCTGCGGTCGCGTCGGGCACGGCCAGCGCAAGGTCGGGCTGGGTCATGATTTTGTAGATGTAATCCACCAGCTCGACAAAGCGTGGCGACTTGCGGTCGCGAGGATGTGCGAGTTCGATGGGGAAATCGGCGCGCACCCAGGCCGGATTTCTGGCCAGTACGATGACGCGGTCGGCCAGCAGAACCGCTTCTTCGATGTTGTGCGTAACGATGAAAATGGCGCTGGTCGGCATTTTCTTGCTCAGCCAGAGCTCGAGCAATTCATTGCGCAGGTTCTCCGCCGTGAGTACATCGAGCGCGGAAAAGGGCTCATCCATGAACAGGACTTCTGGCTCCACAACGAGGGCGCGGGCGAAGCCGACGCGTTGTTTCATGCCTCCAGAGAGTTCTTTCGGGTAGGCGCTTTCGAAGCCATCGAGGCCGACCGTGTCGAGAATACGCAGGGCACGTTTGTGGCGCTCCATGGCGGGCACTCCGCGAGCTTCGAGCGGGGCCTCGACGTTGTCGAGGACGGTGAGCCAGGGGAAGAGCGCAAAACTTTGGAAGACGATGGCCACGCCCGCGTTCTGCGAGGTGATGGGGCTGCCGTGCCACAGAACCTGGCCTGAGGAAGGCTTACTGAGTCCGGTGAGAATGCGCAGCAGGGTGGATTTGCCGCAGCCGGAGGGACCGAGCAGGGCGATGATTTTTCCCGGCTCCACGTTGAGATCGACGGGAGCGATGACTTCAATGCGGTTCCCATCCGGCTGGAGATAGAACTTTTCGACAGCCTGGGCTCGAATGATGGGCTCGGTCACGGCATCGTACTCCAGAAAAATAAGGTCTCAGGTGTCAGGTCTCGGGTCTCAGGAAAAGCGTGAAATCATCTTCGGCCTGAGAGCTGATGCTTGATCAATTTGCTTCGCTGCGAGAATACACTACTCAGGCTGCCCAATCTTCATTGGCGACCACCGGCAAGGGCTGCGGCAGGCGGTCGGAGACCTCGGCTAGCGCGGCTAGTTTGTTTGCCAACTCCGGACGCAGCAACTCGGCATGGAAACGCCAGCGCCAGTTGCCTTCGGGGCGGCTGGGGACGTTCATGCGCGCGTCGCTTCCGAGGCCCAGCACGTCTTGCAGGGGCACCACGCTGAGGCTGGCGACGGAAGTGGAGGCGGCGCGAATCATTGCCCAGTTGACGCCGTCTTCGCAGCGCCCGAGGTAGGTGGCGACTTGCTGACGCTCGTATTCCGTTGCGCTTGACGCCCACCAGCCTAGCAACGTGTCGTTGTCGTGGGTGCCGGTGTAGACCACTTTCTCCTTGGTAAAAGTGTGCGGCAGATGGGTGTGCGCGCCTACGTCTCCAAAACCAAATTGCAGCACGGCCATGCCAGGAATCTTTAGGCGTTCGCGCAACTCGTGCACGTCTTGGGTGATGTATCCGAGGTCTTCGGCAAAGAATGGCAGCCCGCCCAGAGCCTCGCGCAGCTTCACGAATAAATCGTCTTTCGGACCATCGACCCAGCGGCCGTGAATGGCGGTGGGTTCGGTCGCCGGAATTTCCCAGAACTGCGAAAATCCGCGGAAATGATCGAGGCGGATGTAGTCGAAATTCTGGGTGAGCCAGCGCATGCGGTCGATCCACCAGGCGTATCCCTGGTCCTTCATCACGTCCCAGCGATAGAGAGGATTGCCCCAGCGCTGGCCGTCTTTACTGAAAAAATCGGGAGGCACGCCGGCGACGACTTCGGGATCGAGATCGGGGTTGAGGCGAAACAGGTCGGGATGGGTCCAGACATCGGCGCTATCAAAATTCACGAAGATGGCGATGTCACCCACCATGCGAATAGAACGCTCGGCGCAGTAGGTTCGGAGCGCCTGCCACTGCTCGAAGAAGAAAAACTGCAGGGCGCGGCGGACGTCGAGATCGTCGATCATTTCGGCGCGCGCCTGTTCGATCGCCTTGGGATCGCGATGCGTCAGTTCGCGGGGCCAATGGTTCCAGCTCGCAAGCTTGAAACGGGCGCGCAGGCCATCGAAGAGAACGAAGTCGTCGAGCCACGATTGATTCTTCCGGCAGAAATTTTCGTAACTGACACGCGCTGCCGGCGGCGCCGAGTTCAAGAAACTTCGCGCCGCCTTAAATAGCAGAGGCAGCTTCCGGTAGAAGACGGAGGGGTAATCCACGGAGCCGGACTGGCCGGCTAGAGCTTCGACGTGCGCACGCTCCAGCTCAGTAGGATCAATGCAACCGCGATCGGCTAGGCGCTCCAGGCTGATCAGGAGCGGGTTTCCGGCGAAGGCCGAGGTGGAGGAATAGGGCGAGTTGCCGTAGCCGAGCGGGCCCAGCGGCAACACCTGCCACAGACCCTGCTTGGCGGAGGCTAGAAAATCAGCGAAGGCGTAGGCGGACGGACCAAAGTCGCCGATCCCGCCGCGCGAAGGCAGCGAGGAGGGATGAAGCAGAATTCCGCTGGCGCGCGGGAAGGGCATTCAGAATCAGCTCTCAGCTCTCAGTTGTCAGCTCTCAGTGAACGGCCGTCAGCTCGCAGTACCTACTGAGAACTGGGAACCGGGAACTTTTCGTTAGGAACCTTCTTGTCCGGTTTGGCGGGTCAGGTTTTTCATTTCTTCCTGATTGACCTTCAGCCGGTTGGATTTTTCCATATCCTTGCGCAGGTTGGTGACGAACAGTCCGAACAGATCGCCCTGCTTGGCTTCCAGGAGCGACTGGCGGATCTGATCTTTTTTCCCGGAGAATTCCTGATCGGTTGGCGCCTGCTTGTCGAGAAGCTGAGCGACCACGCCGTTGCCGCTGGCGGTGATGGGTCCGCTGATCTCGCCGGGCTTCAGGGAGAAAATTCCATTGGCGTTCGCCATGGAACCGATGTCGGGAACCTGTCCATCGGGAGCAACCAGGTCGCTGGCCTTCACGGTCGCGCCCAGTTCCTTGGCAACCTTCTTCAGATCGTGCTCGGCCTTGGCGCGGTCGGAAAGTTCCTGCGTCTTCTGCTGCAGCAGGAAGCCGGCGCGCTCGTTCTTGAACTGAGCCTCGACCCTGGGACGAACCTCTTCAAACGTCGGCGTGGCCGGAGGCTTGATGGCAAGCAACTGGAAAACCACGTAGCCTTGCGGAATCTGCGCCACATCGGGCGGAGCTTTTTCCGCTTCAGTAAAGACGGCGTCCATGAACTGCGGATTCGCCGCCAGTCCGGGCAAGCTGTCGTTGCGGCTGAAAAATTCGGTGGTGACGGCGGTCTGACCCTTGGCGGCGGCGGCCGCGTCGAATCCGCTGGTGCGCGCCTGGCTGAGCAACGTATTCGCGGCCACTTCGGTGGCGTGCGCGGCTTTTTGCTGCTTCACCCTGGCTTCAATCTCGCTCCTCACCTCGGCTAGCGTCTTGAGGTGAGCGTCCTGCTTATCTTCGACGCGGATGATGTGGAAGCCGTAGCTGCTCTTGACCAGGTCGCTGGTTTGTCCTTTGCCGAGCGTGAACGCGGCTTTTTCAAATTCGGGGACGGTGCGGCCGCGGCCGATCCAGCCGAGCTCGCCTCCGAGTTTAGCGCTGCCGGGATCGTCGGAGTATTTTTCCGCGAGCTTCGCAAAATCTCCGCCAGCCTTTACTTGCTTCAGGACGTCTTCGGCCTTCGAGCGCGCGTCGGCAATGGCTTTGTCATCTTCCTTGGCGCCGGGGGCGGGCAGCGGAGTCTTGATGAGAATGTGGCTCACCTTGACCTGCTCGGGGGCGCGGTATTCGTCGCGGTGCTGATCGTAATAGGA
Source organism: uncultured Acidobacteriaceae bacterium (assembly GCA_963778255.1). Lineage (GTDB taxonomy): Bacteria > Acidobacteriota > Terriglobia > Terriglobales > Acidobacteriaceae > Acidiflorens. Next base: position 12,054 of record CAVZUP010000164.1, on the reverse strand, counting down.
TTGCAGCTCCTGATCGCTGACGGTGGTCACAGCCGTCATTCTTGCGCTATCGACGACCACATATTTGATCTGGCGCTTCTCGGGGATGGAGTTGTTGTAGCTGGCCTTGCTGCGCTCGTAGAACGCCTTCAGCTCTTCGTCGGTGGGGTGGAGTCCCTTGAGGATGTCGGCTTGCGAGATGACGGCATAGTCGAACTTTACCTTGGTGTTGCGGCGGTCGAAATCGGCGCGGACTTCGGCGTCGCTCACGAAGGCGCTGCTCGAAACCAGGGCGCGCAGCTTGCGGACGACGATATCGTCCTTCACCTGCGCTTCAAACTGAGGAACGGTGAGGTCGTTGCGCTGGACAAAATCCTCATAGGCCTCTTGTCCGACAAACTTGCCGTCGGGAAAGAGCATGGAGCCGAGCTGGCCGTGCTGAAGTTCATCACGAACTTCTTCGTCGCTGACCCGGAGGCCCATGCGATGCGCCTCGGCAACTAGCGCCTTCTCATTGATGAGTTGCTCGGCAGCCTGGCTGGCAAAATACGGGAGCAACATGCTGGCCTGCGGTCCGCCCTTGGGAAACTGCTGGCGGATCATGGCCTTGGCCTCGCGCTGCACTTCCAGTGCGGTCACGGTCTGGTCGCCAATGGTGGCGAGAACTCCGGCGGGAGGAGCGCCAATGCCCAGGCTGGAGCCGATGCCGCCGGGAATCAGGGTGATCGCCATGGAGGCGCAGATAATGACGAGCAGAGCGCCCAGGATGATCTTCAGGGTTGGTCCCGCGTTTTGAAGCTGTCGAATCATAGTCAGATAACTCCGAATCCGATAATTTCGCTAGATTGCTGGCGCTGGAAGCAGAATTGTTAATTATAAACCAAGGGCTTGGAGTGGCGGCTTTGGCGGAGGGAGCTAGCAGCGCCGCAGTTTGACAACTGAGCGCGGCAAGCTGGGATTGCCGCCGGCAAAAAGCAGGTCCTTCGCTCCGCTCAGGATGACAACTCCTTTTACGTGTCGCCACAAAATGCCCTATTGAATCGAATTAATAAAGGTGCTATGAAGATAGGCGACTTTGGCGGACCGGTTCCGCTCGCATTCCAACTTTTTATCTTTCGTTAATGTCGGCCGTTAATATCGACCGTTAATCTCGAGGACACCCTCATGAAGACACTGCGCCTTTTGCTTCCGTTCTTTTCACTGGCCATGGCAGTTGCCCAGCCCCACTCCCATCCGGCTTCTCTTCCACTGCGTGAAGGGTGGGCTTTGCAGTCCTCCGCAAAAGTGGAGGCGACGGGCGAAGCCATCTCGAGCGTGGGGTTCAAACCTGAAAACTGGATCCGGGCGGAAGTTCCGGCCACGGTGGTGGCAGCGCAAGTGAAGAGCGGGCTGCTGCCCGATCCATTTTTCGGCATGAATCTGCGGCAGTATCCGGGAATGGGCTATCCGATTGGCGGGAATTTTTCGAATGTTCCGATGCCGCCCGATAGTCCTTACGGGGTGTCGTGGTGGTATCGCAAGGAATTCGCGCTGCCTGCTGAATATGCCGGGAAGACGGTGTGGCTGAACTTTGGCGGCATCAATTACCGCGCCAATATTTTTCTCAATGGAAAGCAGATTGCCAACTCCAACGACGTGGCGGGCGCGTGGCGGACCTATGAATTCAACGTCACTTCGGCCGTCAAGGCGGGAGCGAACGTGGTTGCGGTGCAGGTGTGGGCTCCCAGCGAAAATAGCCTGGCGATTACGTTTGTGGATTGGAATCCGGCGCCTCCGGACAAGAACATGGGCTTGTGGCGGGAAGTGTATCTGACGGCCAGCGGACCGGTCGCGCTGCGGCATCCGGCGGTGATGTCTAAGGTGGATTCGCCTGCGAACGACACCGCTCATTTGACAGTGACCACAGTGGTGAAAAACGGCAGCGATCATCCGATAAAGGGGACGCTGAAAGGCTCAATCGAAAACATTGAATTCGCGCAACCGGTGGAACTGGCGGCGGGAGAGTCGAAGGACGTGGTGTTCTCGCCGGATCGCTATCCGCAGCTTGATCTGAGCCATCCGCGGCTGTGGTGGCCGGCGCAAATGGGGACTCCGAACCTTTACGAGCTGCATCTTTCGTTCGAGATCGACGGGGCGATCTCTGACGTAGCGCATACGAAGTTCGGCATTCGCGAGATTACGTCGGAGGTTGATGCGCAGAGGGCGGATCGATCGAAGCGGCTGTTCAAGATCAATGGCAAGAACATACTGATTCGCGGCGGCGGCTGGACCCAGGACATGATGCTGCGCCAGACCCCGGAGCGGCTGGCCGATGAATTTCGCTACGTCAGCGACCTGGGGCTGAACACGGTTCGCCTGGAAGGCAAGCTTGAGACCGAGGAATTCTTCGAAACGGCCGACCGGCAAGGGATTCTGGTGATGGCCGGATGGTGCTGCTGCGATTTCTGGGAGCACTGGGGAAACTGGACGGATGCGGATTTTGATATCGCAAAGGCTTCGCTGCGCGATCAGATGTACCGGATGCGCGGTCACGCCAGCATGTTGACGTGGCTGAATGGCAGCGACAATGCGCCGCCGCCGGATGTGGAAGATATGTATTTGAAGGTGGAATCGGATCTGCGATGGCCGAATCCGATTGTTTCTTCGGCGACGGCGAAGGCCACCTCGGTGACCGGGGAAAGCGGCATGAAGATGAGCGGGCCCTATGAGTACGTTGCGCCTGCGTACTGGACGGTTGATCCGTATCTTCAGAGCGTCGACGATCGCTGCAACGCGGGCGGGTGCGGCGGCGGGTACGGGTTCAACACGGAGACCAGCATGGGGCCGGCGGTTCCGCCGATGGAGAGCGTGGAGCGCATGGTTCCGAAAGATCACGTTTGGTCGGCGGATGGGCCGCTGGACGAGTATTGGGGTTTCCACGCGGGCGGCGGTTCATTTAAGAACATCCACGTGTTTACCGACGCTCTGAATGCTCGTTATGGCAAGGCCGGCAGCGCGCAGGACTTCACTTACAAGTCGCAGCTCATGACTTACGAAGGCGTGCGCGCCATGTACGAGGCTTACAGCCGGAATAAGTACGCGTCGACGGGCGTGATCCAGTGGATGCTGAATAACGCCTGGCCTTCGATGATCTGGCATCTTTACGATTATTATTTGCGGCCGGGCGGCGGGTACTTTGGCACGAAGAAGGCTACGCAGCCGCTCGATCCGGTCTATGGATACGACGATCACTCGGTGTGGCTGGTCAGCAGCCAGTATGTGGATGCCAAGGGGCTGAAGCTGACGGCGCGCGTGTTCAATCTGGATGGAACGCAGAAATTTTCTCGGGACGTGGCGCTCGATGCGGCCGCCGACAGCACGGCGAAAGTGTTTGAGCTTCCTGCGATCGAGGGATTGTCGGCGGCATACTTTCTCGATCTTCGTGTTACCGATGGCAGCGGCAAGCTGGTCGGGTCGAATTTTTATTGGCTCTCGACCAAACCGGAAACACTCGACTGGGCGAAGTCGAATTGGTATACGACTCCGACGGCTTCGTATGCGGACTACACGTCACTGGCGCAGTTGCCCAAGGTAAAGCTGAATGTGGTGAGCCGGAGTGAACGCAAGGGCGAAGAGGAAGTGACCCGGGTCATGCTGGAAAATCCCAGCAAGAATCTGGCATTCTTTGTGCGCCTGAAGCTCGACAAGGGCAAGGGCGGCGAGGAGATTCTGCCGGTGGTTTGGCAGGACAATTATATTTCGCTGCTGCCCGGCGAGAAGCGCGAGATTTCGGCAACTTATCGCGCTGGCACTTTGGGGGCAGCTAAGGCGGCGGTTGAAGTTCGCGGGTGGAACGTGGAGTGAGTTAAAGTCAAAAGTTAAAAGTCAGATTGCAGAAGTGAAACCGTTGAGGCTAGCCGGTTACTTCTGCAATCTGACTTCTTACTTTTGACTTCATTATTATTCTTCGTCGGCGGGGAGATCGAAGTTCACCAGGTCTCCTCGGAAGCCTCTTGTCTTCCAGGCGCCGAAGGCGATTCCGGCGGCCATCCAGATGGTGCCGGCGATTTTGGCGGGATTACTCAGGCTTAGCCAGAGCGCCAGACAGATCAGGAATCCGAGGACGGGCGGAACGATGAACGACACCGTCCTCTTTTTGTCGCGCACAACGTAACGCACGAAAGCTGCGGCGTTCACGCCCATGAAGGCAATGAGGGCTCCGAAATTTAACATCTCCGCGCCCAGTCCGTAGCTCATCACGAAGGCGCCGATCAGGGCAATTGCGCCTACGAACAAAACGTTATTGCGCGGCACGCGATGCTTGGCGTCAACGACTCCAAAGAACGATTTGGGGAGGGCGTTGCTGCGGCCCATGCCGTAGAGCAGGCGGGCGGCGCCGATCTGCGAGCCCATGCCGGAGCCGAAGTTGGCGACCAGCAAGGTCAATCCGATAATGCCGAACATCGGCTTCCAGGCGCGCCCAGCGACGTGAACGAAGGCGGTGTCGACGTCCGGAAAGGGCTGCGATGCAGGCCAGATCAACTGCGCGGCGTAGACCTCAACGGCAGAGAGAATGCCGATGACCAGGCAGGTGAGCACGGTTGCCAGCAGGATATTGCGGCGCGGGTTCTCCGCTTCTTCGGAGAGAGTGGAGATGCCGTCGAAGCCGATGTAGGTTAGCACGGCAATGGACGTGCCGCCGAGCACGGCCTTCGTGTTCCACAGGCTTGGATCGTAGAAGGGGCGCGTATAGAAGCCTGCGCCTTCGTGCGGATGACCGAAAATGTAGCGCGCTGCTACCACAAAAAATATTGCGATGACCACACCCATGGCCGCGGCCAAGCCTGAGTTGACGCGGGCCGAGGTTTTCACTCCCTGGACATTGAGGAGGGTGAACACGAGCGCAAAGAAGATGGCCCAAATAAAGTAAGGGACGCCGGGAGCGAAGACGTGCGCCTGCTGGCTGCACCAGATGGTGCAGATGATGGGATTGAGCATGTAATCCATCACCATGCTCCAGCCGGTGACGTAGCCGAGCGCGGGATTGATTTCCTGTCCGACGTAGGTGAAGGCAGAGCCCGCGCTGGGATAGGCGCGCGCCATGCGGCCGTAGCTGATGGCGGTGAACAGCATCGCCACCATGGCGATGAGGATGGTTGTGACTACGTGGCCGCGTCCGCGATCGCTGAGCACGCCGAATACAGACATGGGCGCGACGGGCTGGATGACGATGATGCCGTAGAGAATCAGATCCCAAAGGGTGAGCGTGCGCCTGAGGCGCGGGCCGTCGGAGGGCGAACTGGAGGATGAGGAAGCCATTCTTGATCCTTACAATGAAAACCAAAGACAATGAAACCAAAACAAAACCAAAATAAAACCCCATTATCCTACGGAGATAACGGGGTCCGGGGGAGGGTCATTCGTGGCTGGCGGAGTCAGCAACCAGAGCCACTCCGCCGGAGTTCCACAAATTCCCCTCGAATTCTAAATGGTGGAGATCCCGTGTCAACGAAAAAGCGATTCATTAAAACGTTTCTTGCTTCATTTTGGCGAGAGCCGGTCGTTCCCCTTCGGCCGCGCTCAGGGTCAGAATGACAAAATCGCTACTGCGGATAACGGAACGAATATCCGCTCGCCTCGTTTCCTGACATGAACCTTGTGTTGTATTCGAGCAGGTAGTTCATGTGCTCGGCATCGGTGGGAAAAGACTGGCCGGGATAGGGATACGCGCGCATGTCGCGGAAGGGCAGCGGGTCGACGGTATCGCCACGATAGGCGTAAAAGTCCATATCTTTTTCATAGCCGTTGGCGATGAAGAAATAGTCGCGCACCCAGTTCTGCGGCAAAGTGGGCAGCGTGGCCGGATCGAAATCGAGAGCGACTTCGTCGCCCGATCCGAAGACGACAAACTTGTCGTCGATCGATTCGAGCAGCGGGCGGACGTCGCCGTAGCGGGTGTAGGCTCCGGCAGGGCGCGTGTAGGGGCCGGTGGCGCTGGTTTTTTCGTAAATGTAATTCACGTTGCCGGGCGGGTTGCCTTCGATCTTCAGCGGGAAGCCGTGGAAACTCAGGTCGGCGCGGGCTAGCGGAACTGGCGTCAGGCGGGCGTTTTGATGCTGGCTATTCTCCTGCGCGGTGCGGCTAATCAGGATGTTGTCCCAGTAGATTTGCAAATTGGTGGTGATGCGAATGCGCCGCGTGCCCGGCGGGAGCTTGCCGGTGAGATCGGCGGTCATGGTGCGCGGGCCTCCGGCGGGGAATCCCATATCGTCGACTACGCGGAGCCATTTTCTGGCGTGATTGTCCTCAGCGGCTAAAGCCGCGTCACATGGAGCGGCTGGTTGGCACGGCTGAAGCCGTGCCCTTCCCGGTTGTTGCTCTGGCGAAATTTCTTGCGGCGCTTCGACATACGGCGCGAGCGGACGCAGGCCGGCTTGATCGGCGGCGTACATGCTGGTGGCGGAATAATATTCGATCTCGCCATGCAGCAGCAGCCAGAGCGGTCCGCCGTTGTAGGGCTCGCCTAGATCGAGTTCGAGGCTGTGCGGTTCGGCGAATCCCTGGAAAGAAAGGACCTTGAAATCGCCGAAATAATGGTGCGCCAGCAAGTCGGGAAGCGCGTTGTGGCCGTGCTCGTCCCACGCGCCGGTGGGCGGAACTGCATTGCGGCTGAGCACGACTTTGAACGGCGGATAGGGCGGATTGCTGGCGAAATATTCGTTGGGATAGACGTCGAGATCGGCGGGATGATCGACGGCTAGCAACTGCGCATGGTCGAGGTAGACCGATTCTTCCAGCGGCTCCATGAAGCGGAAGCTTAGCTTGCCGTTTTTTTCGTGGAGGGAGTTGCGGTTGAGCTTGATGGCTTCGGTGGGACGCGGAATGTCGCGTTCGATTTTGTTTCCGGTCTCCGCAATCCAGTGTCCTACTACGCCTGCGCCTAGCATGTCGCCTACCAGCTGATACTCGTGGCCATCCCAGGCGAAGAGCGTGGGGCAGGAACTGCCGCGGCGGTCGAGCTCTCCGATATTTTGCACCTGGTTGGCGGGGACTTCGATTTCATCCTGCAAGACGCCAGTCGGCCACGTCAGGCGGACGACATCGGCAACTTTGGCTTGGCCTAGGCCGATGGTCAGGTAGGGAGAATTTTGTCCGAGGTAGCCGGAGGAGCCGTAGACTTCAAATTTCTGGCGGATGCCATCGGAGAAAACTTCGACTTTGGTGCCGATGGCGCTCTTGTTGTCGTTCAGTCCCTTGAGCGCGAGGCGCAGCGAGTTGTTCTTGTTGCCGCCTTCGTTGTGGAGGAGCACGGCGGGTCCGTGATTTTGCGTGATGAGGAGGTCGACGGCTCCGTCGTTGTCGTAGTCGCCTACGATGATGGCTCGGGGCTTCTTGAGTTGAATTTTGTCCAGGCCTACGTCGGCGGTGACGTCTTTCCAGCCGTCGGGGCCGAGGTTGCGGAAGAGGCGGACTTCTCCTTTGCCATCCTTGGTCTCGCCTACGGCCACCAGGTCGACCCAGCCGTCGTTGTCGTAGTCGATGGCGGCTACGCCGTAGGCGCGGGACCAGTTGGTTTCGGGGAGATTCACCCGATCAAAGCTCTTGCCGTGATTGTTGCGCCAAAGGGTGAGGCCGGGGGCTCCGTAGTGGGTGAAGGCGAGGTCCATCCATCCGTCGTGATGGAAGTCGAGAACAGCCATTCCCGCTGAGCGTGCCGGCATGGAGCTAGACCAAGGTCTGTGTCTGGGAAACTTCCCCTCGCGCGGATTCTCAAAGATCGTAGGTCCGTTGTCAGTTACCACGAGGTCCACGGCGCGGTCGTTGTTATAGTCCGTCCCGATTGCCCCCATTGCGCCGTCCAAGGCCTCCACGAGTAGCGATGTTAGGCCTAGAGATTCCGTCACTTCGGTGAATGAACCGTTGCCATTGTTGCGCCACATGGCATCTATTCCCATCATTTGGCCGCTGGATTCTTGGGACCCATAACGGACAGCGTACAGATCCAGATCGCCATCGTGGTCGTAATCAACGAACGTGAGTGCGAAGTTGTGGACATCATCGGGAGTGATGAAATCCTTGTGGTAGTTGGGACCGTAGATGCGGCGGTCGCTCTTAACGCCTGCGGCTTTAGCTACGTCCTTGAACGTGCCGTTCTTTTCGTTGTGCAGTAGCATGATCCGGCTGTCGAGGCTCACAGCTAGATCGGTAGCACCATCGTTATCGTAATCGCCTGCCGTACAGCCGATACCGTGCAAGCTCGGATCAAGTCCTGCCTTCTTCGTGACGTCCTCGAACTTGCCATTGCCCAGATTTTGATACAGAACCATGCCACCGTCTGGTCCATTGTTGGGAATAAAGAGGTCAATCAGTCCATCGTTGTTATAGTCGAGGAAGCACGCACCCGGGCCGACCGATTCAATCCAATCCTTGGGGAAGCGCACCCGACCGGAGTGCGCCTTCTGAGCAACGCCGCTGAGGCCTGCTTGCGATGTCACATCCACAAACTTCACCGGAATCTGCGGCGGGACTTTCTGCACCGCCATCGGCGATTCTTCCGCGCGGGAATATTTTCCCTGCTCGCCGTAGGAGAGGCTGATCGGGGCTCCGAACTTGTTTTGCGTGATGTACTGGAACTTCTTCATCGCCTCGTGGGCGGGGTCGGCTTGGCCGGATTGCTGGTAGGCGCGGGCTAGTCCGAATTGGGCGGAGGCATGGTGTGGGTCGAGCTTTAAGGCGTGTTCGAAGGCGGCGATCGCTTCGGGGAACTGCTTGATCTGCGCGTAGGTCGATCCGAGGAAGTACCAGGCGTCGGCGTCATCGGCATCGAGTTCAGTGACATGACGGAACGCGTCGACGGCGGTGCCGGCATCCGACGAGTTCTTGCATAAAAGGCCTAGGTTGTACCAGGCGTGGAGGTCTTTGGGATTTTCTTTCGTCGCTTTTTCGAGCAGCGCCTTGGCTTCGTCGACGCGCTGCAGGTTGAGCAGCGCGACTCCGCGATTGACGGTGGTCACGGCTAATGAGGGATCAGCGACTGCCGCTGCTTCGAAGCTTTTCAGCGCTTTTTCGAAGAGCTGCTGATTCATGTAGGCCACGCCGATGTTGTTGAGGCGGGCCGCTTCCTGGGGGTTGGTGGAGGGGACGGTCGCGGCTAGCAGAGCTAGAAGGAAGACTAGGATCAGGGCGACGATCAGAGACTTGGGCATGGTTTGGGAGTGATTTTATCTTAGTGGGGTCGAGGTGGTGCGGCAGTTCGGGAAGCGAGCACACTGCGCGAGCGCAGTTGGCAAGAAGCAGGTCCTTCGCTTCGCTCAGGATGACAAGTTTATAAATTTAGATGGCTGGTGGCTGAGGGCTGACGGCTACTTTGGCTGCGTGGTCTGCGCGACCATCAGCTGGCGCTTGAAGTTTTCCATCATGTTTTCTTCCAGGCGCACTTCGGTGGGACGCTTGGCTAGGGTCATGGTGTCGATTTTGTCCTGCAGTTTTAGCAGGGCGTAAAACAGATTCTCGGGACGGGGCGGGCAGCCGATTACGTAGACGTCCACGGGCACGATGCGGTCTACGCCTTGCAGCACGGCGTAGGTGTTGAACGGGCCTCCTACCGACGAGCAGGCGCCCATGGAGATTACCCACTTCGGCTCGGGCATCTGGTCGTAGATGCGCTTCACTACCGGCGCCATTTTTAACGTGACCGTGCCGGAGACGATCATCAGGTCGGACTGGCGCGGGCTGGGGCGAAAGACTTCTGAGCCGAAACGCGCGATATCGAAACGGGCGGTGGACGACGCGATCATCTCGATGGCGCAGCACGCCAGGCCGAACGTCATGGGCCAGAGCGCGGACTTGCGCGCCCAGTTGAAGACGTAGTCCACCGTCGAGATCATGAAATTCTTTTCGAATTTGTTCTGGAGCCAGCTCATGCTCGTCCTCGTTCGCTACAGAATAACCCAACGATAATACGCTTGGGACGGCTTTCGGTCATATTCCAGACGTTCGCGGCTAGTAAATCGTGTATCCGGGTGCGGGGTTGCGCACGTCGGGCTTGGACGCCATCAGTAGCAAGGCGCCTACGCGCTTGAAGGCTTTCAGGTCGTCGAGCGAATGGAACGACGTGGTCTGGTAATTTTCCGGCGTGGGGGTGTCGTCGGGGATTTGCGCGTACTCCACGTTTTGGAACGCGTGCTTTTGCAGCAGCTCTACGTACTCCGCTGCCGAACGGACGTGCACAGGGACCTTCAGCTTCGGCACCCACTGCAGGGAATAGGGATTGTCTTTGTAGAGATTGATGAGGATGAACAGGCGTCCATGCGGCGCCATGACGCGGAAGAGCTCGGCCAAGGTGCGATCCTGATCGGGATAGTAATAAAACGACTCGACTGATAGCACCTTGTCGAAGAAATTTTCTTCCCAGGGAATCTGCGCGGCCGATCCGACTACGAACATCACGTTGTCGAAATCTTTCGACTCGGCTCTCGCTTGGCGCACCATCTCGTCGGAAATATCGACTCCGACTACCTGGCCGAACCCCTGCGGTCCGTCGCTCACCATGCGGGCCAGCAGGCGCGTTGCCCAGCCTGATCCGCAGCCTAGGTCGAGGATGCGCTCGCCGGGACGCAGGTCCATGCGGCGCATGGTTTTTTCGGTGATGTCGAGGTGATGGCGCTCCATCTTCGCGCCCTCGCCTTCGTCGGCCCAGCGGTTGAATTCCTGCTGCAGGCGCTCGTCGGGGGATGGGGGTTTGTCGGGTGTCATGAATTTCACTATTCGTTCCACGGGTCCACAACATCGACCCCACATTGCTCGAAGCCCTTGACGTCACGGGTTGCTACTTTGGCCCGCCTCGTTTTCGCGATGGCGGCGATTTGCGCGTCGGGATGGCTGATGGGTCTGCCGCTGGTGCGCCGACTTGACGCAATCCGGGAAAAAACCCGCGCCGCTGCGCTGTCAAAAGCATACACTCGGCCCGAGAAGTCTTCCGTAAACACCGCTTCGGCCGCGGTTGTCAGATGCTCGCGGCGCTTGCCCTTGGGCAACACTTCGATGCCATAGAAGATCTCGGCTTCGGTGATTGAGGTGGTACAGAGTTCCGCCTCGGGTTGCTTTGCAATCCAAGCGAGCACGCTCGCGGACGGCTTGGACCTCATCAACTCGGAGAGGACGTTGCTATCGAGGATGATCATTGGAGGATGATCACTGGAGGATGATCACTGGCCGGATCGATCCTGAGTAAAATCGGGAGGCTTACGGATAGGATCGCGTCGCGGCAATTTCAGCTCCACTCCGCCAAACGGCGCGAACCGCTGCCGGATTCGCTCCGCTAAGTTTCCCTTCACCGGGGGCGCAGCGCCCAGAGCCGTCCGCAAAATCTCCCGGACCTCTTCTTCCATGGAACGCCCGTGATGGGCGGCGCGGATGCGCAGGCGGCTTTTGATGTTCTCATCGAGTTGCCGAATGGTGATGGCGGCCATGACAGCAATGATAGCACTGATGGCAATGACTGCACAAACGATAGGGGCGGGTTGTGCTCAGTTTGAAAAGACGCGCCCCAGCGGCTAAAGCCGGTACTCAAAACAAGGCTCTTATCGCAGCGGTAAACCGCTGCGCCACCCAAAGGCAGGAGCAAAATCGAGTTTTTAGCAAACTGTAAAGCCGCTATCGTTTTCTTGCGGCACTACTCGCCGGTCACGCTGCGCAACGCACCAAAAAAGGCCGGGTACGAGACTCCCGCTGCATCCGCGCCATGAATTATCGTCTCGCCTTCGGCTCGCAATGCGGCTACGGCGAAGGCCATGACGATGCGATGGTCGCCGAAAGAATCGAGTTTCGCGCCGTGCAAATGCTGGCGGCCGGGAATTTTCATGCCATCGGGACGCTCTTCTACTTCGGCACCCATCTTGCGCAGGTTCGAGGCTACGGCGGCGATGCGGTCGGACTCTTTGACGCGCAGCTCTTTTCCGTCGCGGACTTCGAGGCCGTCCTCGGAGTAGGGCGCTGCGGCCGCCAGCACCGGGATTTCGTCGATCAAGGCCGCGGTGTCGGCGCCGGAGATTACTCCGCCTTGCCATGCCGCGCCGCACGCTTCGATTGTGCCGA
>CAVZUP010000163.1:0-23439 GCA_963778255.1 uncultured Acidobacteriaceae bacterium | reverse complement strand
AACGCGTATCTTTCTCCTGCCGACATCGATGCCAACGGCGAACTTCTGCGCCGTGCCGGAATCGTTCTGACGCAACTCGAGGTTCCGATCGAAACTGTGGAGTGCCTTGCGAGATTCACTCGACAGGAAAGAGTTCCTCTGATGCTCGACCCGGCACCCGCCCGACCGCTCTTGCCGACGCTGCTTTCCTGTGTGGACTGGTTGACCCCGAACGAGACCGAAACTTGTGTGCTCCTGGGACGTGCGCAACGGAATCTCTCGCCATCGGAACTGGAAGATGCGGCGAACGCTCTTCTTCAGCTGGGCTGCAAGAATGTCATTCTAAAGTTAGGAGGACGAGGATGCTACCTGGCGCTGGCCGATGGAACGCGCCGGGCAGTTCCAGCGCACACGGTGGTCGCCGTGGATACGACTGCGGCAGGAGATGCATTCAATGGTGCGTTCGCAGTAGGTCTTCTGGCGGGCAAGGATCCGGTAAAGAGTGCTGAGTGGGCATGCGCCGTAGCCGCCTTTTCAGTGACCCGGCATGGAGCGCAGCCGTCCATGCCGACTCTGAATGAACTTGAAAGCTTCCTTGAAGCGCACAGCCCCAGTCTGAATGCATGAATTTGTGGATGCGAGCCTTCGCCGAAGCGGAGGCTATCATATTCCGCATTCCGCATCCCCCGCGGCGGGAGTTAATAAGAAATGACAGAGAATAACTTGCTCCGGTTCACTTTCCAAAACTCCCCGTTCTTCCCGGACAACGTTCGGCACGGCCAACCTTGTTACCGAAGTGGCGCCAGGGGCGACGGTCAGGGCCATTTATGATGGCGCGGGGGACGTTTTTAAAAGATGACGCCAATCGGTGCGTTTGCGACATTGAGGGATGCTTCTGAACGGTGCTTCCGCCGATCACGGAGTTTCGTTTGTTCTACAAGGGTTTCTTATCCCCAAACTGAGTAGCGAACAAAACTCGCTCTGCTATCAAAGGGCTCGCGCGAATGGGATTGCCGAGTCTGCTTTGGCAAGCGGAAAAGGCAACGCTTTGACCCACAGCGCGAAGATGGGGTAAGGCAGGACTGGAAACGACGTATCTTTAGATTGTAGATTGGTCGGTAGTGGGTCCGTTTGATTTCCAGGACACAGCGCGGAGGACATTACGACGGAACGCACATCTCGGCGACTGTTCCCGGGGAGATCGTGGACAATGTTCTCGAATAATAGGCGCCAGTTCTTAAAGCAGGCCGCCACGGCTGGAATTGCATGCTCCGCCAGCTCTCTCCTCAGCCCCGTCGCCTTCGGTCAGCCCCCGGCGAATTCCGGCGATGTTGCTCGTATCTATATCGATTCTCGGCGCACCATTGCTCCTCTCGACCGGAACCTGTTCGGATCGTTCCTGGAACATCTCGGCCGCGCCATCTATGAGGGCATTTACGATCCGGGTTCGAGTCTGTCGGACGGCTCAGGCTTCCGCAAAGATGTGATGGATGAGGTGCGGCAGCTCGGCGTGCCGATCATTCGCTACCCTGGTGGCAATTTCGTTTCGGGCTACAACTGGCTCGATGGCGTCGGACCGAAAAAAGATCGTCCCCGCATCCTCGACAAGGCGTGGAACACAATCGACACCAACCAGTTCGGCACCAACGAATTCATGGCGTGGGCGAAGCTCGTCGGAGCGCGGCCTTTGATGGGTCTCAATCTTGGAACTGGCACCGCGGAGCGGGCGGCCGCATTGGTGGAATACTGCAACGTCGAGAAGGGCACGGAATGGAGCGATCTTCGGCGCAGCCACGGCGTCGAACAGCCGCACAAGGTGGAGCACTGGTGCCTCGGGAATGAAATGGATGGACCCTGGCAGATCGGCCACATGACGGCCACCGAATACGGCCTGAAAGCGCAGGACGCCGCCCGGCAGATGCTCGCTGTTGATCGTTCACTTAAGCTGATCGCCTGCGGATCGAGTGGTCCCGGCATGCCGACCTACCTGGAATGGGACCGCGAGGTTCTGGAGCAGTGTTACGAATATGTCGATGCGCTGTCGTTGCATCGCTACATCGGGAACACCAAGGAAGAGACCGGCGGCGACAGCGCCAAGTTCCTGGCCATGAACCTGACCATGGAAAAGCAGATTGCGGAAACGCTCGCCGTTTGCGATCTGGTGCGCGGACACAAACGTTCGCCGAAGAAGCTATGGCTGTCGTTCGACGAGTGGAACGTCTGGTATCGCGAGCGAAGCGGCGACGCGACCAACGGACATGAGCACGAAGCTCCACATCTGCTAGAGGAGGTATATAACCTGGAAGATGCGCTGCTGGTCGGGGGCATCATCAACACGCTGATGCGCAATGCGGACCGGATCAAAATCGCGTGTCTCGCGCAACTCGTCAACGTCATCGCGCCGCTGGTCACCAACGCCAAGAGCATGTTCCGGCAGACGATCTACTATCCCTACAGTTGGGCTCTGCAACTGGCCCACGGCAACGTGCTCAACCTGCTGGTGGAATCGCCAAGCTACGAAGTTAAGGAGATGGGCCGAGTCCCCTACCTCGACGTGGCGGGAATTCTAAGCCCGGAGGACGGCAAGGTGTTGCTGTTTCTCCTGAATCGCGACCTGAATAAGCCGCACACGGTCGAGATCAACTGGCAGGACCGTGTACCAGGCAAGGTGATTGGGGCCACGGTGCTTACGGGCACTGATCTGAAAGCTTGCAACAGCTTCGACGCGCCGCAGCGAGTTGTTCCTCAGCCTGCGGATCGCCCCTCGATCACGGGCGGCCGCACTACACTAGAATTGCCCGCGCGCTCCTACACGGCAATTCAATGGGCCTCATGATGGAGACGTGAAGATATCCGTTGCGGTCGAAATCCCTCGCCGTCGAACTATTTCAAGTTGATCGACTCCTTCAGAGGCAGATTCTGCGATGAACCTCCGGCGAGGAACGTATAATCTCCCGGAACCAGCTGCCAATCGTTCTTTTCAACATTGAAGATGGAGAGATATTCGCGGTTGACTTCGATGCGAACTTCTTTGCTCTCCCCCGCCGCGAGCTTCACCTTACTCCAACCGACCAGCCGCTTTGGCGGTTCTCCTGCGCTCTGGGGGAGCGCAGCGTAAACCTCGGCAATCTCAGATCCGGCCCGATTGCCAGTGTTTGTCACCCTGAAACTCAAGTGAACACTGTTTCCCGGCGTCGCTTTGAGATCGGAATAGCTGTATTTGGTGTAAGAGAGGCCGTAGCCAAAGGGGAACAAAACCGGCTTTTGCTCCGCGTCGTACCACTTGTATCCAACTTTCAACCCCTCGTCGTACGTTGTCTGGAACGCAGGCAGGCCGGGCGCGATTATTTTCCAGGCATCGGGATCATGGTCCTTGGTGGTCGACGCCAAGGGTGGCTTTACGATGCTGAGGTGTGGCAGATCCGCCTCGCTCTTTGGGAAGGTCATCGGCAGTTTCGCGCTCGGATTCACCTCGCCGAAAATTACACGGGCCACCGCTTCGGCGCCCCGGCTACCGCCGTACCACGCTTCCAGGATGCCGCTCACATGGTCGGCCCAAGGCATGGTTACAGCCGTGCCGGTCTCGAGCACCACGATCGTATGTGGATTGGCGGCGGCGACCTTGGCGATCAAGTCATCCTGGTGATCGGGTAAAGAGAGACTGTCGAGATCCATATTCTCGCTTTCCCATTGATAAGCGAACACGATGGCCACATCAGCCGTCTTCGCCAAAGCGGCAGCTGCCGCCGGATCCGTACCCGGGTCATACTGAACATTCGCGTGCGGGGCTTTGGCCTTAATGGCTTTCAAGGGGGACGTTGGAAACCATACGTGGGCCTGCCACTCAGGCTTGCCTTTTCCTGGTGGCATGATCGCGTTTCCTCCCGGGGGATCGACTTGGGCCGACCCTGCGCCCGAGATCATGCCCACGTCGGAGTGCCCGCCGATCACCGCAATACTGCTAACCTTGGAAGCTTCGAGCGGGAGTTGCGATCGCTCGTTCTTGAGCAGCACGATGCCTTGCTCCTCAATCTTCTGCGCAATCTCAAGGCCGCCCTCCACGTCCACTACGCTCTTCTCCGTAGGGTCGTCGATTACACCGCACGCGAACATGGATCGCAGGACGCGGCGAACATGCTCATCCACCTCCGCCAGGGGAACCGTGCCCGACTCAACCGCTTTTTTCATGGCATCGCCGTAGAAGATTTCACCGGGTTCCTCGTTGTCCAACCCGGCGGCGGATGCCTTCGCTGTACTGTGCGTCCCTTGCCAGTCCGATACAACAAAACCCTTGAAGTTCCAGTCTCTCTTCAACACATCGGTCAACAAGTACTTATTTTCACAAGCAAAGTCGCCAAGAACACGGTTGTAAGAACACATCACCGCGCCAGCGTCGGACTCGCGCAAGCCAATCTCAAAGGCCAGCAGGTCGCTTTCTCTCATCGATCGCTTATCGATATTGACATTGACGGCGTTGCGCCCGCTCTCCTGATCGTTGAGCGCATAGTGCTTGATGTCGCCAATCACGTGTTGCGCCTGCTCTCCCCGCATCACTTGACCGACCATCGTGCCCGCCAAGATGGGGTCTTCACCCATGTACTCGAAGGTGCGTCCATTGCGAGGCTCGCGAGTCAGATTTACGCCGCCGCCCAAGGACATGTTGTACCCCTGCGCCCGCAACTCGCGCCCAATCAGCGCGCCATATTCAAAGGCAGCTTCCGGGTCCCAACTTGCCGCACCAGCAAGATCGTCGGGCAAGGCCGTGGAATAACGGCCATTCTTCCCGCTGCTTGTCACACCGTAAGCTGCGTCGGACATCTGGATGGCGGGAATCCCCAGGCGTGGAATGCCCACGACATAGCCAGCGCCGCCATTGGATTGCACGGCCAGTGGGCTGACCGGCCCGAGGTCAGCTAAGCCGGTTCCGTGCAAAAGCGAAATCTTTTCATCGAGCGTCATCTCCTTGACCACCAGAGCCGCCCTCTCGTCCGGAGAAAGACTGCGATTCATCCAGGGTGCGGGTGGTTGCTTAGGTTCCGAACCGGCCTGCGCAAAGGCTGGCAGCAGCGCAAGACTCAGGATTGCCATGCCGAGCGCCAGTGGGTTCATGCGGAGTGAGCGTATATGCAGGTTCATAGTTTCGCCTTTCTGCGTCTTAGTCCCATCTTCTTTTACTGCGCGAGTGTGTTCGCAGCGGTTGCTGCCAATATAAAGGTCGTCACCGTGTCGACTACATATTCGTTTTCAAACCACAAGAACGGCCAACCATCCTTGAGTTCCGGGTAGTCCGGTTGCACGATCACCAACCCGGGGATCATGCCGCCTGGAATGAAGGAATAATCTGCGCGGTTGTTACCGTACCCGATGAGCTTGGACTGCGTTCCCACCGACGATACATAGGAGACGTTCGACACCGGATGCGTACCGAGGACGTAATCGAGACCGCGCAGCGTGTATTCCGATCCGACGATGTCTGGAAATGCCTGGTGGAGAAAATACATGTGCGCGGCGAGCCCCGCCACCTCCCCGGAGCCGCCCCATGTGCCGGTGGCGATTGGAACACCGTACGGATTCTTCGACAAGTCCTCGTCGAGTTTCACTTTGTAGGAACGGAGCGCAGCGGCTAGGTCGCTCTTGAACTGCACATCCATGAAGGGAAGGGCGCGGACGGCAATCCACCCCAACTCACCGAAGCGCTCGGTGATGACGGGTACAAGTTCCTTTAGACGCTGACGATAAGCGTCTCCACCTTGGGTTGCGATCAGGAGTTCCACGGCCGCCTTGGTTTCCTCATCACTCAGTTCGCCTCCGGTTGTGTTGAAGGATCTGAACAACGAAGGAGATTGCTTATGCTCCTCGTCCCACACGCGGACTGCGGTTTCCAGGCACTCGGTAGCCATCTTGTCATCGAACCCGCGAAGTACCCGGCTCGCCGCTGCCAGCGACGAGGCGGCTGCATAGTTCAGCGGCGTGGTATGGGTGGTGAATGCCCACCGGTCGTCGGGCACACCGGAATATTCACCTTCCACTTCCAAAAGGCCAAGACGCGGAGAATAGATGCGGCCATCCGTCTTGGAGGCCGCATCTCCCAAGTGTGTGTACTCCTCCAAGGTGGGTTCGATAATTCCTGGGATCGCGTGGCCGATCATCTTATACTGCGCCAGCAACGCTAGCACACCGTGTTCGATCTGCTGGATCGCGTCTGGAATGCCGTCCGGTTTGCGCATTTCGACGTACCGGGACTTTTCATCCACGGTGGTGTCGTCTGAGTTGATTGCAAACGATTCCCAAGCCAGCGCTAGATCGGTGATTACGCTTGCTTGGGTCTGAGTGCGGATGTCGAAATCTCCCGCGTCGTACCAGCCGCCAACGTTCAAGCCCGGAATGTGCTCGCCTGGAGCAAATGGCGAGTCGGTAGAAGGTCCTTGCGCATAGCCATCGAAGTGCGTGTAATTGACCGGCGCCTGCCGGGCATCGTCGAGGTGGGACGCACCATGCCAGATTCGATACCCCTCGCGCACTTTGACGTGATCCATTTGCTCCGGTAAGTAGGTGTCCAGCGAAGGGCGCCAGATTCCGTCATAGACGTTCTTCGCGACCCGGAAGGGCCCGTTGATGTGACCGGCGTATTCGATGGCGTAAAGGCCGGGCTCGCGCACAGTTGAAAAATCAAAGCGGGCGTAGTGATACCGCATCCATTTGCCCCAGGGTTTTATCTCACCGCGGAAAACCTCCGTATAGTCTCCCTCAGGCGTTATGCGGAGGATTCGGGCAGTCTTCGGCGCGTCATAGAAAGGATCGAGTTCCAGGACGGCGACCTTCGTCCGCTCGGGCGTATAGCCGACTTGGTTGTATGCCACCACCGGCGTACGCGTCCATCCCGGCACCACATTTGGATGAACGTGCCAGACCAGCACGTTCCCGGTCTGGCCGGACGGAATCAGAGTGCGCACCACAAACCATCCGTTCTGTGCCTGGTTGCGGCCGTCGAACAACATTAGCGAGCCGTTGTCTGACGCGATCGTCACCCGTGTCAGGGGATCTTCAGGTGAAAGAACAATGCGGTGTCCCGTCGCCAAGGGCAGCGGTTGTGCGGTTCCATCTGCTTCTTTTCGCATGGGCCCGTCGGGATGCCGCGGGAAAATGCCTGACGCGTCGTCGAGGATGAAGGACTTTCCGAAGTACGACGTCGGCAGGAACTCGAGGTTGAATCCGGCTTTTCCGGCGAGCGCGGCCGGCAACAGCTGGTCGAGATGCACGGACACGCGGAAACCATCCGCCTCCGGCTGCACCTCGACACGATAGCTCAAACCGCGATCTGCATAGGCGCAAAGAGCGGTCAACTCATCTTTCCACGGTCCGCGCTTCCGCTCTATAAAGTGCGGAATTGGATCCCACTGCGCTGGCGTAGGCGAGAGGCGCACATCCCCATTGGTGGCGATGCGCTGCTCATGCAGGATGATTTCAAGCCCGCCCATCTTCTGGTCGCCGAAAACGTCATGGTAAGCGTTGTGATAGAGCAGCACGCTCAATCCATGGGCCTCAAAATAATCCTGCTGGTTCAATCGGAGATCGGAACCACGGAGTGCCGGCACACAAAGCAGCAGGAAGACGATCAGGCGAGCCCAAGGAACGACGGTTCTCCGATTCACCAATCCTCCTTCACGATTGTTCTCGCAACTCCGCAGCTTCTACTGAGGCAGCGGAGGTGGCGTCGACATTTTGGATGCGACGGCCTCATCTGCCTTCTCGTGCAGTTCGCGCACTTTGGCGAACTCCTTCTGCGATTCCTCTACGTTCCCCATGTCTTGATAGACGTGTGCCAGACGGTAGTGGGCGTCGGGCTGTGTGGGATCCAGTTTCACCGCCTTCCGGAGCGCGGCCAGGGCCTCGTCGTAACGCTTCTGCTGGGCGAGAATGATCCCCCTATCGAGACAGGTGATACGGATGTCGTCTTTCAGCCTTATGACCTTATCCAGCAGCGCAAGTGCCGCGTCGGGATGGTCCCGCTTCATCTCGATATCGCCCAGATAGGCCAACGCCTGGGCGTTGTCGGAATCGACGGACAACTCGCTCTCGAACTCACGTTTGGCATCGTCGAACTGATGCGATTTCCAGTGGAGGAAGCCCAAGCCGAAATGAAGGTTGGGTTCGCGGGGAGCCACCTTGATGGCCGCCTGGAACTCGGCAATGGCCTCGGGCGTTTTTCCCAATCCATCCAGAGCCTCACCGGTGAGCACATGCGCGGCAGAGGAATCCGGATTCTGCTCCAGAATCTGGCGGAACTCGTCCAGCGCACAAGGATACTGCTTGGCCCATAAGCAACTTTGCGCCAGCACTTGATGAAGCTCCGTGTTGCCCGGATCGGACTTCACCGCAATCTTGAGGTGCTCGGCGGCGGCGGCGAAGCGCTTGGCGCCATAGCAACTCAGGCCCAGTAGCGTTTGCGCCTGCATGTTCGTGGGTTCCCCATTCGTCGCGGCGGTCAGCGGAGGAATGGCCGCATCGAAGTGTCCCTGCTTGAACTCGGCCAAGCCGAGATTCAGCGGCATCCCGGGCAACTTTGGGTTCAAGGCAATCGCCTTCCGGTAGGCTGACGCCGCTCCGTCGTATTTCTGTTCTTTGGAGAGCACGACGCCCAAACTCGCGAATGCGCCTGCATCTTTCGGATTGCGCTCGGTCACAGCCCGCCAGACCTGCGCAGCCTCCGCCAGTTTCCCCTGCTGTTCGAGCTTGATCGCCTGGGCGGGACTGGGAGTTTGGCCGCTAGCAAAGACCGACAGCAGCAGCGCAACCGCTGCCAATTGCACGTTCCAGCTCTTCATACTAAGTCGCGCGTCGCGGAGGCAGATTGGTCGAGGAAGATGCAAGCAACGATCCGTACTCGATGAAGCGCTCTACCGCTACTCCGGTCCCTTCGCTGATCTTCGTGACTGGCGGATAGAAGCGCTGCGTGATTTCGCCGTACAAAAATGTTGCCCTGCTCCCAGCCGTTTCTCTGGAAGCAGGGCAAGCTCACTTCATGAGGCAAGCTAGAAGACCATCTTCAAGCCGAGTTGCAACACCCTCGGATCGTACGCCGCAGTAAACGAACCAAAGTTCGAGCCCGGAAGGAGCGTATTCACACCGCTTACCGTTTTTTCATCCACGGTGGTGCCAATTCCGCCTTGCTGAACGTTTCCGATGTATTGCGTGTGATTCCAGATGTTGAACGCGTCAACCCGGAATTCCAGGCGGGCGTGTTCGGTGAAGTTGAAGTTCTTGAAGAGCGACATGGTCCAGTTGTCGCGGCCGGGACCGCGAAGCGCGTCGTGCCCCAGAGTACCAAAGCAGTCTGGCCCTGTGGCACAAGTGGGCAACGCACTGGTTCCGAGAAAGACCGACGGATCGAACCATTCGGTGTTTTTATGCGGATAAGAGATTGACCCGGTGACGTTGGGTCGCACTGTAACATCGCCGCCGGAGAAGGGGCTGGCTCCACTCGTGCCGTTCACCTGGATGTTGAGCGGCGCTCCCGACTGGACGTTGACGATTCCGGACAATTGCCATCCGCCGAGTGCCGATTTCTCGAATCCGTTTGAAGCGTCCCGGAACAATGGGATGTCGTAAACGAAGTTGAAGAATGCGACATGTCGGCGATCGAATATCGATGGTCCCACATCGCCCTTCCACCCCACGTACGGATTCTGTACCGGGTCGAGGTCGAAGCCATTGCCACCGCCGGTGGTTGGGTCAATAGCCTTGGAAAGGGTGTAGCCGGCCTGGAGTTGAAGGTCGCGCGCCACCCGCCCGTTGACCGAAGCCTGTAGCGCATTGTAATGGGAATTGGCCTCGTCGAAAGCCATCTTGAGGGAGTTGAAACCCAGATACGGAACCTGTCCGTTGAAAGGCTGTGCGCTTGCGGTCGTGCAATTGGTTGTGTACGCAAGACACGGCAGGCTGCTCTCTGGTACCAGATTGATCTCGCGGTAGTCGCTCTGGTGGCGGTTCTGGTTGCCCACGTAGGCCACGGAGAGTACGGCCTTCGCTCCCAATGCCTGCTCCACGCTAAAGCTGTACTGGGCGCTCCTCGGAAGTTGGTATTGATTGCTGCCGAGGCCGGTGACGCTGGGAACGACGATCGGCAACGTTGACGTCGAGATGGGAATGCCCGTATTGGCAGGCGCCTTTGGATTCGCCAAGAGAACATTCGAAAGCGTGACGTTGGCGCTGAACGGAACGTCGCCGGCAGCGTCGTACATGTCGTTACCTTGAACACGTTCGTACATCAGGCCGAATCCGCCGCGGATCACGGTCTTGCCCTCGCCGGTTACGTCATAGGCGAATCCGATCCGTGGGCCAAAAGCGGCCCAGTGATTCTGCACCAGGCCCTTGGGAGTGCCTTTCAGGCCGTCGATGCCAATGCCGTTCAGATAGAACTGGTAGCCCGCCAGGATCGAATTGGGGCTGCTACCCAGATACGGAGCGGCGGAACCGGTGGGACTGATCGCGCTATCGGTCGCGTCGGTAAAGAATGTAGCGGCGTCAGGCGCGGTAAACAGGTTGGGGTAGAAGTTCGAGGCGCGGTGATTCGCCTCGTAAGTGTGCGGGACTCCATCCCACCGTAATCCAAGATTCAGCGTGAGCTTCTTGTTGACACGCCAGTTGTCCTGGAAGTAGAGAGCCCAGGAAACGTTGTTCCACTGACCATGGTCGTGAACCGCGTCCTCGGTATATTGGTGTGCGTCGCCCAGTAGGAAGTCGGCAAAATCGACCCCGGTGTAGCCTCCGTTGAATTGGAAACCGCCCTGAGTGTTGGTGAATGTGTCCTGCTGTTTCTTGTACAACGCCCAACTGGCGCCCATTCGGAGCTGATGAGCTCCGCGGGTCCAGGAAATGTCATCGCGAATTTGGTAATCGTTATATTTATTGACCCAGGGGGTCCAGTTGGAGGTATATTCCGTGGTCGTCCCGCCGTTCAGATTGATCGTCGGAATCCGTTCGTCGACATTGGGGCCCGTGAACACCCGGTTGAAGCTAAAGCCGCTCGGCGCCGTCAGAGCCGGCGTGCCCACCGGGAGGATGTTGATGCGGTTTGCGTTGTAGTTGAAAGCAATCTCGTTCAGGAGATTGGGGCGAATAGTGTGGATCAGGTGAAACACCGCGCTGTAGGAGGGGTTGCCAAAAGTGTTGCCAACCGTGGGAACGTTGTCGTTGCTCCACATCGTCTCCCCGAAAGTCTGCATGATCTGTGATTCGTCGATGAAGTGTCCGAAAACCGTAAACTTGTCGTTAAAGGTGTGGTCGACACGGATAATCTCTTCGCGGACATCGGTCGGCTGCTTGTTCCCGCCCTGGAAGTTGACCCCGCTGGTAGGCAGGGGGAAGATTCCAGCGCCTAGGAGCGCAGTGGCGTTGGCTGCGATCATGCAGTCTGGAATCGCGTTGCCGGCAAACGCCGCGCCTTGTTGGACCGGGTTCCCATCAGTTCCATTAGGAGCCGTCCCGCCGGGGCAGCCCGCAAATAGAACAGAAGGAGCAACCTGAGCCGTGGTGGGCACATTCACCGCGCTGGAGATTACTGCGAACCCCGGAGTGGTTGCGTCCGGGTACTCATTGGCCAGCGGTACCTGCTGGGTGTATACGCCCCCCTGGACGATCCTGCGCCATTCCATATTGTAGAAGAAGAAGCTCTTGTGTTCCTTCTTCCAAAAATCGATCGGTCCGCCCGCGTTGAAGCCGAAGATGTTGTACCTCAATTCGGCAACTTGACCGGGGAGGGTGAAGTAGTTTCGGGAGTCCAAATCGTCGTTGCGGAAGAACTCCCAAGCCGAAGCGTGATACTGCCTAGTTCCCGAGCGAAGAACGGTGGTGAAGGTGGCTGCCGAAGAAAGACCATATTCGGCGTCGTAGTTCGAAGTGAGAGTGCGGAACTCGGCGAGAGATTCGAGCGATGGCATGACGGCGGTCGTTCCGCCACCGCCACGGTCGGCGTCTTCGCCACCATCGATCAGGTACAGGTTGTGCACTGGACGATTGCCGTTAAAGCTTACGTTGGAGTCGCCGCCAACTGGCGTCGGGCTTTGACCATCCGCCTGCAGGCTGCTAGATCCGGGTGTCAGGTTGATAAAGGTATACAGACTTCGACCATTGGTGCCGAGGTGGGAGAGTTGATCGCCGGATACCACCTCGCTGATTTCGCTGGTGTCCGATTGCACGGCGACGGCCGTCGCTTCGACAGTTACCGTCTCTTGCGCCGTGCCCACCTGCATCTGGAAGTCGGCGCGGATGCGATCGCCCACTTGTAAGGAGATGTCTTGACGCTGGGCTGCTTTGAAGCCCTTCGCTTCCACGCGCACGGTGTAGTGCCCGATATGAATGTCAGGCGCCACATATTCACCTGCGCTGCCGGTGGTCAAATGGTGAACCTGACCGGTATCCCGGTCGGTGATCGTAACCGTTGCGCCCGCGACGGAAGCTCCCGAGGAGTCCGTGACGGTTCCTACAATGGTGGCCTCTTGACCAAACACGTAGAGAGCGCTCGCAAAGAGAAACAGAAAAAGAACTATGCAATGTAGTCCGCTACGTGGTGCTCGGGCCCTGTTGGCACTTACTAAACTCTTCAACGAGTCACTCGTCATGTGTAAGCCTCCTTCAAAACAAACTTGTGGAGTAGGAAAATCGTTATTGTTAACGTTTGTTAACGTACACATTTAGCCCCCGGAGTCTTCGCCTTGTCAAGCGAAAATTGAATCAAGCACAGCAAAATTTTGAATTGGACTTGCGTATACAGAAAACCATTTCGAATTGGCCTGGAATCCAGAAAACCATAGATGGAATGGCGGGCCCGATTGCTTGGCATTGCAGGCACCCGGCTGACGCCGAGGCAACCGGTTAAGACCAGTATTTCCGTTCTGCGCTTCTTCTACTCGTGAGACACAAAGAGGCTCCGGAAGGCCGAATTGTCCAGGGTCACCGGTGCGCTTCGAATCTCGCGGTAGAGTTGTAGATTGGATGACATTACGACCCCGGGACTGAGGTGAACCGTAGGTGGCAACGGCGCCTTGCTCGTCAAATGGTCGGCCATGAGGCGAACCGCGATCTGGCCCTGGCGGTAGGGTTGCTGGTAAATCGAGGCGGAGATCGTTCCCTTCTCGAAGTAGGGAGCCATTTCTGCGAACAGGTCGGTGGTGATCAACCTCACCTTCCCTGCCAGTTGCCGTGCGCCGAGGGCGCGACATACCGGAAGACAGTTAACGGTGTTCACGTACAAGCCCGCAAGGATGGGCCTGCGCCCAAGAAGGTCGAACGTCTTTTGGAAGCTCTCGTCTTCGTCCTCATGCCCTTCGACGATGCTGACAATCTTGCCGCCTTCGCAGTGCCGCGGAAACGCATCGGAGAAACCCTCCGTCTTTCTGCGGTGATCCAAGGCCGTCAGCATCCCCGCCACGACCACCACCCTGGAGTTCGGCGGGAGGAACTTGCCCATCAACTCCCCCGCGAGACAGCCATTCAGCCATGGCTCCACGCACACGATGCTGGAGCGCTTGCTCTCCGGAGCATCGGTGGAGACGCAAACCACGCGGACTCCCTTTGCTTCCGCGTCGTCGATCAACGGCGATAAACCTTTGGGGTTTCCGGCGGTGACAATGATGCCGTCGACACCGGTCTTGAGCAGACCTCGGAACGCTTTCGTGTCCTCTTCTCCAAGAGTTCGGACAGGGCGGTACTCGAACTGGACACCCAATGGTGCAAGACGGCGGGCTTCGTCGAGTACCCCGCTCCAGAGCTGATCGTAGAAAAAGTGGATCTCGCGGGGGATGCACACTCCAATGCGGACGCCTGCCTTGGCAACGGACAAGGCGCGAGCCGCCAGGTTCGGCGTGTAACCAATCTGGCGCGCGAGCTGCAAAATTTGTTGGCGGGTTGATTCTTTGATCCCGTTGCGTCCGTGCAAGGCGCGATCCACGGTTCCAATCGAGACATTCGCAAGCTTAGCTAGTAGGTGAATGCCACTTCTTTTTTTCTCTTTCATCTTCTTCAGCGCCCGCCCCCTTGGCGTCGCCAACACCTCGCTCACAATTGTAGGCCCTGCCGTGTCTGCGGCGCATCGGCATTGCAGTAGCCCTGTTTTCCGTGTACGTAAACGATGTTATACTCCACCCGCCTCTGAATTGCACGAAAGTCGCTGTTTAAGGAGCATACCCCCATGTTCAAGAGTCTTCGAATTCCTTTGGTTCACGTTCTCCTGTTCTCGTTCATCCTGCTGTGCGCTGCGCTTGCGCAGACCGGACAACCGCCAGCAGTTCCATCCTATCTGGACCCAGCCCAACCCCTCAATCTCCGTGTCGACGATTTGATTTCGCGAATGACTCTGGAGGAAAAGGCGTCGCAACTGGTCAACCAGGCGCGTGCGATTCCGCGATTGCAGGTCCCCGCATACGACTGGTGGAGCGAGGCTTTGCACGGAGTCGCCAATGCTGGAACGGCCACCGTGTTTCCCGAACCGATTGCACTGGGCGCGACGTTTGACGCACCTCTGATCCATGACATGGCGGTCGTGATCGGCACGGAAGCCCGCGCCAAACACAACCAGGCGGTTCGCGCCGGACGGCGAGACATCATGGAAGGGCTGGACTTCTGGTCGCCGAATATCAACATCTTTCGCGATCCGCGCTGGGGGCGCGGACAGGAGACCTACGGCGAAGATCCATTTCTCACCGGACGAATGGGTGTGGCGTTCGTAACCGGTTTGCAGGGAGACGATCCGAAATACTACCGCGTGATTTCGACTCCAAAACATTTTGCCGTGCATAGCGGCCCCGAGCCGTCGCGGCACTCCATCGACGTGCAGGTGTCGAAGCATGACATGGAAGACACCTATCTTCCGGCGTTTCGCGCCACCGTTACCGAAGGCAAAGCCGGTTCGGTGATGTGCGCTTATAACCGCGTCAATGGCCAGCCCGCATGTGCCAACAATTTCTTGCTTCGAGATCAGCTGCGCGGCGCGTGGAAATTCAATGGCTACGTCGTGTCCGACTGCGACGCCATAACCGACATCTTTAACGGGCATCACTTCACGAAGAGCATGGCGGAAGCGGGTGCGGTTTCATTGAAGACGGGCATGGACAACGAATGCGCGGATTTTTTCACCAAAGCCACCGACAATTCCGACTATGTCAAGTTCCTGGACGCGGTCAAGCAGGGCCTGCTGACGGAAGCCGACATGAACGTCGCGCTCAAGCGCCTCTTTACCGCGCGTTTTCGCTTGGGACTTTTCGATCCGCCGGAGAAAGTGCCCTATGCCCAGACTCCTGATTCGGAGATCGATAGTGAGGCGCACCGTGAACTCGCTCTGAAAATGGCGCGCGAGTCCATCGTCTTGCTGAAAAACGATGGCGTGCTGCCGTTGAGTGGGAGCGTCAAAACCATTGCCGTCGTCGGGCCTCTCGCTCAGTCGGTCCGAGTCCTGGAGGGTAACTACAATGGCACACCCTCGCGTGCAACTACGGCTTTGGATGGAATCCGGAAGCAGTTTGGTGCGGCCCAGGTCACCTACGCTCCGGGAATGAATTTCCTGCTTGAGGAAGAACTCATCCCAACCGCGGTGCTGCAAAGCGACGACGGGCAGCCAGGTCTGAAGGCGCAGTACTTTTCCGGCAAGAATTTTCAGGGCACGCCGGTGGTGACCCGCGTGGATAAGGAAGTGAATCTTCAGGTTCTCAATGCGGACTCATCCGCTCTAGTGTTGCCTTCCGGCATCACCGATCTTGCCGTGCGATGGACAGGGTTTCTCGTGCCCGCCAAATCCGGCACTTATAAGGTCGGCCTCGCTGGTTCGGTGAATCGGATGTGGCTGGATGGAAAACTGATCGTCGAGGACATGGCATTGCATGACCCGACAACGGTCACAGAGACAGTGACGTTGGAGAAAGGTCATCGTTACGCCTTGAAGATTGAATATGGACCGGCAGGCCTCGGGTCCAAGCTGGTGTGGCTGCCTGTGATCTCGGACCCGATTGCCGAAGCGGTTTCTACCGCCAAGCAGGCGGACGTGACGATCGCAGTGGTCGGTATCACGTCCCATCTCGAAGGCGAAGAGATGAAGGTGGACGTACCCGGCTTCCAGGGCGGGGATCGCACCAGCCTTGACTTGCCGAAGGACGAGGAAGACCTTCTCGAAGCGCTCCAAGCTACCGGCAAGCCGGTCGTCGTTGTCCTGATGAACGGCAGTGCGCTTTCGGTAAACTGGGCGGCGCGACACGCTAACGCAATCCTGGATGCATGGTACTCCGGCGAGGAAGGCGGGACGGCCATTGCACAAACGCTGTCTGGCGCAAATAACCCGGCGGGACGCCTGCCGGTTACGTTTTACAAAGGAGTCGAGCAACTGCCGCCGTTTGAAGACTACTCCATGAAGAACCGGACGTATCGCTACTTCGAGGGACAGCCACTCTTTTCTTTCGGCTACGGGCTGAGTTACTCGAAATTCAGCTACAGCAACCTTAAGCTTTCCGCCAGCGAGTTGAAGGCAGGCGATCCGCTCAATCTTGAGGTAGATATCAAGAACACGAGCGATCGGGCGGGAGACGAAGTTGCCGAACTCTACCTGCACTTTCCAAAATCGCCGGGCGTTCCAATTCGTGCTCTTCGGGGATTCGCTCGAGTTCATATAGGCGCTGGCGAAACGCAGCATGTGGCCTTCACGCTGCAAGCGCGCGACCTGAGCCAGGTCAACGAAGCCGGAGATCGAATCGTGGCCGCCGGCCCTCACAGCATCAGCGTAGGCGGAGGTCAGCCGGGAACCGGTGCTGCAAACGTGGAGGCATCGTTTTCCATTCGCGGCGAGCAGAAGTTGCCAGAATAGGCGGCGGCATAGGGCCAACTTCGGGGGAAACTCCGATGAAGTCCCTTCGGGATAGCGTTGAAGGGGCATGGCTCTAGCCATGCCCTCAAAGCGTAATCAGAGTGGAGCAGGGTACACTGAACCACTGTGGCGGCCTCTCATCGGGCCCGCTTGCTATGCATTTAGGGATACAGCGCGCACCCGCGATGAAGAGATCGCAATTGGAACTTACCATTGCTGCACTCTTGCTGTTCGCAGCTTTGAGCCTGCTTCTGCCGAACCCGCTTCTTCTTCCCGCCTTGGGACAAACCGTGCCGGCGGCGGAAACAGCCGGCAAGTCGGGCGAAAGTCCCATCCAATTTGTTTACCAGCCCATCGATTTCAAACTCGATAGCTGCGAAACACCTCAGCGCCACGCGCCGGAAACCATGGCCGGAGGCGTCGCGGTTTTTGACTATAACAACGACGGCAAACTGGACATCTTCTTCACCAACGGCGCCGATATCGACACGCTCCACAAGAGCTCTCAGAAATATTCGAACCGTCTTTTCGAAAATGATGGCAAAGGGCACTTCACCGACGTCACCGCCAAGGCCGGACTGGCTGGCAGTGGCTATGACATAGGCGTTGCCATCGGCGACTACGACAACGACGGGTACGAAGACATTTTTGTCGCGGGCGTATACAAAAACACGCTCTATCACAACAACGGAGACGGAACCTTCACCGACGTAACCGCCAAGGCCGGACTCAACAAGCCCGATCCCGAATACGGTCCGCTCTGGTCCGTAGGAGCCGTTTGGGTGGACGTGAATAACGATGGCCTCCTTGATCTGGTGGTCATCAACTATCTCAAGTGGGACGGAGAGCACGAGCCCGTTTGTCAGGACGAAGGTCATCGCGATTATTGCCATCCCAAGATGTACAAACCGACTCCCAATCAACTCTTTCTCAATAACGGAGACGGAACATTCCGGGACGCTTCGGTGGAATGGGGTCTCCGCGCACACCCAGGCAAGGGCATGGGAGCGGCAACCGCCGATTTCGACCTCGACGGCAAGATGGACCTCTTTGTCGCGAATGACAAATCATTCAACTGGTTCTTCCGAAATAAAGGCAACACTTTTGACGAGGTTGGCTTTGACGTCAACGTCGCGTTGCGAGAGGACGGCATCTTCATCTCGGGCATGGGCGTCGATTTCCGCGATCTCGACAACGATGGTTATCCCGACATCGTCGTGGTCGCCCTGGACAATGAGACATTTCCCATCTATCGGAACACGGGGAAGGGAAGCTTCGTCGAAGTAACCGAAGCCTGCGGCATGACCAAACAGAGCTTGCCGATGGCGGGTTATTCTCCGACGATTGCCGATTTCGACAACGACGGATGGAAAGACATTTTTGTTTCCCGCGGACACGTACAGTCTCTTTTGTACGCATCTCATATCGCGGTAGAACAGCCGAACACGGTTTTCCGCAATATCAGCGGGACAGACCTTGCTGGGACGAACAAGGGTACGATGAAATTCACCGCATTGACCGCCGAGGCCGGGCTGACATCGCGGCCTCCAGCCCGGCATCGGGGATCCGCCATCGGCGACCTGGATGGCGATGGGCGCGTCGACGTAGTAGTGAGCGCCATCAATGCTCCCGCGGAGATTTGGATCAATCAAAGCCCGGGCAACAACCATTGGCTCGAACTCAAGTTGCAAGGAACCAAGAGCAATCGCGATGGCATCGGAGCGCGCATCAAGGTGGTGACCAAGAGCGGCACGCAATACGACCATAAGTCGACGGCCGCGGGCTATGCCTCGTCCAGCGCCGGCCCGGTCCATTTTGGATTGGGAAAGAATCCCTCGGCCGATCTGGTGGAAATCCGCTGGCCTTCGGGTATAGTCCAGGAATTACGCGACGTCGCTGGCGACCACATCCTCTTAGTCAAGGAGCCGGCGCAGTAGAGTTGGTGTTTACCCGTGCTGCGGCGACCAGCATCCACCGATGCTAATCGGCCTAGCGCACACCGAGCAGAATATCGACGGTAATCTGATCCAGCCGCTCATAAGACAGGCGCTTCTTGGCAATGCTGGCCTTATCGAAGTTATATCCCAGCAAGGCGGCTGCGCCCTTCCGCGAGTATTTCTCCACGGGCGGAGTGCTCTCGGTCTCCGTTTCGATCTGCTTCAGAATCTGCCGGACTTCCTTGTCGGCATTCCACTGCTCGGCCTTCTCTTTCAGAATGAGATAAGTCTTCATGCAGCCACGGGCGAAATCCTTGACTCCCTCGTAGTCCTCGGTACGGTAGGCATGAGCGTCAAAGTGGCGCGGGCCTTCGTATCCGACGTCCTCCAGGAACTTCACCAGCCAGAAAGCGGTCTTGGGGTTATTCGAGCCAAAACGCAAATCCTGATCGAAGCGTCCCGGCGCCTGGTCGTTCAGATCGATGTGGAAAAGTTTCCCGGCGTCCCAGGCCTGCGCCACTCCATGCATGAAGTTCAGTCCGGCGATTTGCTCGTGCGCCACCTCAGGGTTGACCCCGACCATTTCCGGATGGTCCAGGGTCGGAATCAAAGCCAGATAGTGCCCCGTGGTTGAAAAATAAATGTCGCTGCGTGGTTCGTTGGGCTTGGCCTCGAGCGCGAACTTGAAACCGTATTTCTTGCCGGCATTATATTCACAAAGATAGTTAATCGCCGCGCGCGCGCGCTGGACGGCAACATCGGCGCGGCGGCAACCATCCGTTTCCGCGCCGTCCCGTCCCGCCCACAGAACGAAAACCTTCGCGCCCAGCTCAGCCCCGAGGTCCATCGCGCGCATCGTCTTCTGCAGCGCGTAGGCACGCACTTCCTCATCGTTGGCGGTGAAAGCGCCGTCCCGAAAAACGGGATGGAAGAAGAGATTGACGGTCGCCATGGGCACGACGATGTGGTTGCGTTCGCAGGCCTTCTTGAATGCGCTTACAATCTGGTCGCGTTGCGCCGCTGTTGCATCGATCGGAACCAAATCGTTGTCATGCAGATTCACGCCCCATGCGCCAACTTCACCTAAGAGATCAACAAGTTGCGGCGGAGATAGCGGCTCCCGCACCGCATCGCCAAACGGATCGCGTCCGCGGTTTCCAACTGTCCAAAGGCCGAAGCTAAACTTGTGTTCGGGCCTGGGTTCATATCTTGCGTTCTTCGCCATAGGAGTGCCTCCAAAGAATAAGAAAACAATTAGCTTGCAAAAATGTCGCGGGTTGCACCGTACACGCGGCGATAAGCGGCATAGTTCTTATTGAGTGCAGCTACGGCTGCGGCGTCCGGCTGGACCCTCTTTGCGACGCGTACGACCGATGCGCACGCCTCATCTACCGAAGCCCACATTCGTGCGCCCACGCCCGCGAGCAGCGCGGCACCGTATGCGGCTCCCTCCTCGGCCTCGACCACTTCCACTTCGTGACCGTACACGTCCGCCTGAATCTGTCGCCACAATGCCGACCGAGCCCCGCCTCCACCCAAGCGGATGCTCCGTACTGGAACATTCATCTCCCCGAAAATGCTGAACGTGTCGCGCAAGCTGAATGCAACCCCCTCAAGAATTGCGCGAATCACGTCCGCCCGGGTATGCGAGGCGGTAAGGCCCACGAATGCGCCGCGAGCGCGAGGATCAAGGTGCGGGGTGCGCTCGCCCATCAGGTAAGGCGTAAACAATAGCCCGTTGCAGCCCGCTGCTGCGGTCGCCGCTTCTTCCGTCAATCGTTCATAAGCATCTCGTCCATCGTCGCTGCCCGCGCCAAATTGATCCCGAAACCAGCGCAGGGAGAGTCCCGCCGCCTGGGTAACGCCCATCATGTGCCAGCGTCCAGGAATCGCGTGACAAAACGTATGCAAGCGTCCCCGGCCATCCATCGCCGGAGCATCGGTCGCCGCAAACACCACGCCAGACGTGCCGATCGTCGCGCTCACTGCACCGGGCGTCACAATGCCCATTCCGGTCGCTCCCGCCGCCTGGTCCCCGGCGCCCGCGACCACCGGAGTTCCCGCCTTCAACCCTGTAGCGGCAGCGGCGCGAGCGGACACTTTCCCGCAAACGTCGGGTGATTCATAGAGTGCAGGCAGCCAGTTGCGATCGATTTCGGCCGCCTCCAGCATTTCGGTGGACCACCGCCGGTTAGTCACATCCAGCAGCAGAGTCCCGGAAGCATCCGCCATATCGGTGGCGCGATCCCCGGTAAGCTGATAGCGAACATAATCTTTCGGCAGCATGACCGAGCGGATTCGCTTCCAGTTCTCCGGTTCGTTTTTTCGCACCCACAGGAGCTTGGTCAGCGTGAAGTTAGGCAGCGCCGGATTGCAAGTCAGTCGGATGAGTCGTTCCGCTCCGATCTTTTCCGTCAACTCGCGGCACTGGGGGCCGGTGCGCACATCGCACCAGATCAGAGCCGGGCGCACCACCCGCCCACTCTCGTCGAGCATGACCGCGCCGTGCATCTGTCCGGAGAAACCCAGACAAGCGATGTCGTCGCCCCGCAATCCGGCGCGCTCCAAGGCGCGTGGGATGGCAAGCGCACAAGCGCGCCACCAATCTTCAGGCTGTTGCTCTGCCCAGCCAATCTGCGGCGAAGCAAACGGGGCATGTTCTTCCGTCGCGGAGGCCACCACGCGCCCGGCCTGGTCGACAACCAGAACCCGCGTTCCGCCCGTTCCTACGTCAATCCCGAGTAGATAAATATGCGTTCTCCTTTGCGTTGAGGCTCAAATCGAATGGCTGGGGTAGCAGGGATAAACAAGGGAGAGAAGCAGAGAAAAGCCTTCGAATGCGGAAGCAGAAGTCTTGTATTCATGCCCGGCGGCTCATTCGCTACCATTGCGATAATGTCAGAAGAATCGAATTCGTGTACGTTCACGGAAAGGCTATAGTACCACCGATTTTCTGAAGCGCAAGCCCGCCTCGATGAACTCTATTTCGCTCTGCGCACGAGAGAGGAGCCCTGTATCTGGAGTTGATTCAAATCAGACGCGCGAATGTGCGGTCAGAACTGCCGCGCGGGGCCGGTAGACTCGCGGATCATAAGTTCAGGGGTGAGGGCGATTTCGGGAATAAAGGAAGCGCGCGACTCGATGCGGTCAAGCAGCGTTTGTGCGGCAACGGCGCCCATTTCCAGAAGGGGCTGGTGGACAGTCGTAAGAGGCGGTGTCGCAAAGGCGGAGAACGCGATGTCGTCGAAGCCGACGACGGAAACATCGCGGGGAACGCTAAGGCCAGCTTTGCGGAAGACGACCATCGCACCCACGGCGGAAGTGTCATTGTAGGCGAACAGAGCCGTGAAGGGACGCTTGCCGGCTAGCAGTAACTTCGCCGGAAGAAAGCCGATGTCGGGAGTGTTGTCTTGATTCTCGAGTTGAAAAACGAGTTCCGGGTGGATGGGGAGATTTAACTTGGCGGCCACTTCCTGGATAGCGTTCCACCGCGGAGCGGAGTCCGAACTGAGCGTAGGCCCACGGAAGAAAGCGATACGCCGGTGGCCGAGGTCGATCAGATGCTGAAGCACGAGCTGCGCGGCCCGGTGATGGTCGAGGATGACGTTTGTCACATTGGCCACATGCTGATGCCCGCCGATGGCCACGGTTGGAACCGTGGGCTGCTGTTCCACAGAAGTGTCAATGGTGATGATGCCCTCGGCGCCGCGAGTGAGAAGTAACTGGGCGTAGGAGCGCATCAGTTTGAGGTCGTGGTGGTGAGCGACGGTGAGAAAGAGAAAATTGTTGTTCCGGAGGAAGGTTTCAATGCCGCTGATGAGCGTTGCGCCGTAGGAATCGCCGATTTCCTCGGCGATGATGCCGACCGTATAGCTGCGCTGGACGCGCAGAGAGCGCGCGAGGAAATTCGGGCGATAGTTGAACTGTTGTGCGGCCTTGAAAATACGTTCGCGGGTGCGCTCGGGAATCGAACTGGAAGCGGGCGAACTGTTGAGAACACTGGAAACGGTCCCCGCCGTAAGGCCGAGATGGGAAGCAAGTGATTTGAGAGTGACGGTAGGGACCTTCGGAGCCCGGCGTGCCTTAGCAGCTTTTTTCATGGCGTCATAACCTCGCTCAAGATCCTGCTGAGCGAAGCCCCACCATTCTAACGCGATTCTATGAGGACGGTTGCAACGGAAAATATCTGGGATGATGGTCGCGCGGAAAGACAATCAAGGCGCACTAGAACAAAATCCCTGTACATTAACGTTATTCTAACCTTGACATTGGAGCGCGCATATTCCAGACTCAGCGCAAAGAGCGCGCGGAAGAAATGCAGGCACGATCGGCCGCGCGTGAGTTGCGGAGAGAAAGGACAAGCGATCGTGGGCGAATGGCGAGAGCGGGTGGAGCGGGAATTGCGCGGCAACATTCTGCCGTTCTGGTTAAAGTACGCGGTGGACAATCAGTATGGCGGCTTCCGCGGACAAATTGCGAATGATCTTACGATTGATTCCCAGGCGCACAAAGCGCTGATCCTAAACGCGCGAATTCTGTGGACGTTCGCCAAGGCATATAAGGTATACGGCGACGATATTTACCTGCGAACAGCGCGGCGGGCGTATGAGTATCTGCGGCGGTATTTCTGGGACACGGAATTTGGCGGCGTGTACTGGATGGTCGACCACCTGGGAA
>CAVZUP010000162.1:0-17827 GCA_963778255.1 uncultured Acidobacteriaceae bacterium | reverse complement strand
AAGTCAGGCCAGGGGGGTTACGTATTGCTGAAAAAACCAGGAAACGGCGCAGGTAGCAGAGCGTCACGATTGAGGCGCCGTAGCCGACCAGCGCGTTGTTCGCGTCGTTCCACTCCGGCCGCTGCGTGTTCATCCATAGGCCGGCCTCCGGGATGTAGTTGAAAAACCGGGCCAGCGCCAGAACCAGCAACTTTTCGGTAAAGTTCACGTGGTAGGGCGCGCCGTCCGACCACGGCAGAGCCTTGCCATCA
This sequence comes from uncultured Acidobacteriaceae bacterium, assembly GCA_963778255.1. Taxonomy (GTDB): domain Bacteria; phylum Acidobacteriota; class Terriglobia; order Terriglobales; family Acidobacteriaceae; genus Acidiflorens. Next base: position 17,576 of record CAVZUP010000162.1, on the reverse strand, counting down.
GCTCCGAGCGCGGCCGCCCGTTGGCGGATTTCGCGGTCTAGGGCGGAGTCGAAGGTGATAGTGTTGCGAGGATCGGCGAGGAGCGCGTCATACGGCTTGATGCGGTAAGGAACGTTGGCGTATGTAAAGACGCGGCGCGCGAGCAGGTTCGGCAGAGCGCGCGGATGGTAACGCGCCGAGACCTCTAGCAGTTTCAAGAGGTAGACGACCTGATGGTCACCCCAGTAGCCAATGTAAGACCAGGAGTCGTGGGGGTCGAGCACCTCCCAGTCAAAACCGTCGCGCATGATGCGGTACGGGTTGTAGCCATCGGCAGTGGAGGCGTCGGCGAACTTGAAGATCATGCTCTCGACGTAGCCGGGGAACGACAGCGCCAGCGCTTCCCAGTTCTGGAAGATATCGCGCCAGTTGCCCTGATAGTTGAGGGTCTTCTCGCCGTGGTCGCCCCTCACTTCGATGGCGAAGATATTCCAGGGGCGGCTCGGATCGCCGTGGCGGCGGCTGAAGGTCAGCGGCAGATACTCGTGCGCCAGGCGTTCGAGATCCGGGTCCTGCTGCTCGCACGCCATCTCCAGGAGGCGGCTGTGAAGCAGCGTCGCAGGTAGTGCATCGAGAAACGCTGCCTGCCGATCGAACACCGCGCGGTTAGCCTTGGCGATAAACGACTTGAAGTCTGACCGCGAAATGCAGTAGCCATTGTCAGGGATTCCACCGCGCATGGTGTTGAATAGTGCGTTGGAGAAATGCCGCCAAGCGCTGAGATCGTCGCCGGTGAGTTGGAGGCCGTCGGCACTGGCGACGATTCGAACCAGGTTCCGCGTGCCGCGCTCGACGTCTTCGTCGAGTTGGGCGCGCAGGTTCGTCCCGGATTTGAGAAGCTGCAAAACAACCGCGACGCGCGCAGCATCCTGATCGACCTCGGCCACTATGCTCCACTCTTTGCGGCCACGTGCAGGAAGCGCCAACCGCGTATTGATGAAATACGCGCCCCGCCGGCCGCGGATCAGAGTTTCCTCTTCGACCGGAAGGCCCTGCCGGAAGCGGTTAAGCTGTGCTGAACACAGGAGCCGGCGCGCGGATTCGATGCCCTCAGACCAGACCGTGGTCGCGCGCAGGGCTTCGCTCGGCTCAGGCCGATCGGCCGGAATCGAGCTGAGCTTGAAGAGGCCCAGGCCGGTGGCGGGCTCAAGTTCGTTCTCTTTGTATCCGTCCGCCAGCGTGCTGTACTCCGTCTGGAAGCGGCGCGTGAGTCCGTGGGGCAGCAAATTCTGGATGCCATCCAAGAGTTCAACTTCGACGGGTTCCGCTGCCAGGTTGACCAAGGCGGCGCGCCGCACGAAACCGAAGCGGTCGCTCGTCATCCACGCGCAGGAAAACGACAGCCCCAGGTCCTGGTTGACCTCCTCGAAGATAAGCTTGTTGCTGTAGACACTTTTGGACAGGCTGCGCGTGATGCGGTACAAGCCCTCATGGCGCTGCGAGAAAGGCTCCCACGGCACCGTCCGCCCGCCGCGGGTGACCAGGAGGATGGTCTTGCCGCCGGTCTGGTCCTGGCTGTCGTGTATGCGGTCATCGGTGTAGTAGGGGAAAAGAGCGTGGTCGGGGTCGCGGCGACCGGCCGTGAGAGCGCCGGTGGTCGAGACGAACATCCAGTGATCCGAGTCGCTGACCAGGCTCATCAGGAACGGTGGCATCGCGTCGTAGTTGACGATGCGGTAGAAGCCTTCGCCTCCGATGTCGATGTGACCGCCTTCCACTTTAGGCGGGCAGGGCTGCAAGGCTGCCTCGCTGACGAAAGCCTTGTTCATCGGCTCTCCTTTGCGGCGGGCACGGGATCGTAGCTGGGCGAGGTCGGCCCTTCCGGCATGAGGTCCGGATATAGCGACTGCATGGCAAATTTGGCTTTGCGGCTGTCGCTGAACAGGCCCCAGTGGCCCTCGGTTCCGCTCCCCTTCCAAGCCTCGTCAAATGCCTCGAAGAAGAAGACCGTCACGTCATTGGCCTTGGCCCATGAGGTCACTTCCTCGTAATAACGCTTCTGTTTCTTTTCGTCGCCTGCACGAAGAGCATTCTGTTCATTGTTTGTGTAGGTGGCCCAACCTGCTTCGCCGAGTACGATGGTCTTCCCCGGGTGAGCTTTGCGCACGCTTTCGTAGTGCCGGATGGTCGAGGACATGGCCGTATCGATGTCCTCGTGGCCCCACATGGGATAGGCGTGCATGGTGATGAAATCGACGAAGCTGGCCAGTTTCGCCTCGGGCTGCCGCCAATAAAGGACGTCGTCGGCGACCGTGACCGGGCAACTCACCGCCTTTTTCACCTGCTGGACGTACTCGATCGCCCGTTCTTCGGTCAGCTTGTGGTCGGACCAAGAGACCAGGATCTCGTTGCCGACGCTCACCGTCTCCACGATATCCTTGTATGCGTTCGCCAGCCGGATGCCGGTGGCGATCTGGGTGGCGTTCTCGCCTTCCTTGCCGGACCGGCCGTCGAGCCAGACGCCCAGCATCACCTTGAGCCCGATCTTCTCTCGCCGGATCACCGCCAATACATCTTCGGAGTGCTGGTCCGATCCATAGAGGCGGATCAGCTTAAAGTGCCTCTCCAGGATCTTCAGATCTTCGAGGATCTGCGCCTGGGTGGGGTAGTGGTTGAGTTGCGGATTCTGGCCCGCGCGGTATCCGGAATAAGCGGCAGCGTTGCCCTGCCACTTCTGCGCCGTCAGATCGGCCGCCAGCGCCGAAGACATCAAGACGAACACGCACAGCAAGATCTTCTTCATGGCTGAACTTCTCCGCGCCGCGCCTTCAGGTCCGCCTCGATTCTCACCATCAGCGCCTCGTCGAGGGGATAAAGCTGCATGAGGGCGGTGGCGGCCAGCATCAGGGCGCATGGAATCCAACTCATTGACAGGATGATCCCGTGCAGCGAGCGGGCCGTTTGCGCCACGTTGGGCACGTAGCCGAAATAGTTGAAGACCAGGCCGAACATCAACGCACCAATGGCCACACCGGCCTTGGTGCTGAAAATGGCCGAAGCGAAGACAAGCCCGGTCGTGCGACGGCCGGTGCGCCATTCGGCGTCGTCGGCGGCATCCGCGAACATGGCGAAGACCAGAGGCGAGTTGAACCCGATCACGTAGCTGGAGACGATCTGGAGCGCGAACATCTGCCAGATGTCCGACGGCCCGGGCAGCCAAAAGCCCGCGATGACCAGGGCGCCGATTCCGATGGCCATCATAAAGAGGGGCTTCTTGCCGATCCGCTTCGCCAGGTAGGTTGCCGTCGAGACGGCTGCCAGGAACGCCAGGCCGTTCGATACCAGAAACAGTCCAATCAGGTCCTCACGCTTGACGAAGTACTTGAAGTAGTAAGTCGAGGCGGATCCCTTGATCACGAAAGCGGCCAGAATCAGGAGCAGCACGCCGACCAGAACCAGCCACGGGCGGCTGGTGAAAAGATCGGCGAGATCGCGTTTGAGATCCGACTTCTGTTGCGGAGGCGGCGCGACCCGTTCGCGCGTGCTGGCGAAACAGAGCACCAGCATGATCACCGCCAAAATACCGTACAACACCATGGTGAGCTGCCAGCCGCGCGCGTCGTTGCCGTGGCCGAAGAACTTGACGAATTTCAATGTGAAGTACTGGACGAAAACGCCGGCGGTGAAGGCGCCCATGAAGCGGATCGAAGAGATGGAGGTGCGTTCCAGCGAGTTCGGCGTCATGACGCCCATGAGCGCAGTGTAGGGGATGTTCACCACCGTATAGAGGAGCATCAGGAGGCAGTAAGTAATGTAAGCGTATACGAGCTTGGCGCCGCCACCTAGGTTGGGAGTAGTGAAGGTCAGCACGCCTGCGACGGCCAGCGGGAGTGCGAACCACAGCACATAGGGCCGGAAGTGTCCCCAACGCGTGTTCGTCCGGTCGGCGATCGATCCCATCACCGGATCGGCGACCGCATCGGCCAGGCGCGTGACGAGCAGCATAGTCCCCACGGCTGCGGCGGAGATGCCGAAGACGTCGGTGTAAAAGATCATTAGATAAAACTCGAACGTCTTCCAGTACAGGTTCGAGGACGCATCCCCCAGGGAGTATCCGATCTTCTCCTGGAGGGAAATCCGATCCGCCAACGGTATCTTCTCTGTGTCTGTGTCTGTGGCTGTACTCACACGATCCTCCCGATTCTCGGCAACCTGTTCGTCGCCCCAGCGGTCCCGGGCGAAGAAATTCTAGTTCACGGTCAGCGCGATGTTGGCAGTCGCATCGGCGGCCCCGCCCGTATTGCTCACCGTGTATGCGCTGACGTTGATGGTGTAGTTACCCGGCGTCGTTCCTCCGCCCCCGCCAACACCTGTTCCGCTGCTGCCTCCGCCGCAGCTTGGAGTAAGGAGAACACCGAGAAGCAAGCCGCTGAGTCCGACTCGAAGCCGCCAACGGGCGCTTTGTGTGAGAAGCGACAACAGAACCATCGCCAAGATCACAAAGCTGGCCGTGGCTTCCGTTCGCGAGTTCCCAAAGATACCAGCTTGTGAGGTATTTGCCGTGGTAGTAATCGCGACGGTCGCCGTTGGTGTCAGGCTTTGGCTGAAATCCACCGTATAGATGTCGAGCGTGTCGCTGCTGGTGATGGCACAACTGGCCTGCGGTGCGGTCGTGGAACAAGAGAGATACACACGGCCGATGTCGCTGGTGGAGATCAGATTTACGGTGCTGGTGTTTCCGCTGGTTGCCCCGGCCTTCACAGTGATGGCCGCTGGATTCCCCAGACTTGGAGGCGTCACGGGAGATGCGGTGTACTGCCGCACGTAGTCAACCGTCATAACGGCTGGACTCGGAGTGGTGTTGTCCGGAGGGCCGGGCCAGCTGCCAGTGCCGCCGACCGCCAGATTCAGAAGCAGGGAAAACGGGTGATTGAATGCCCACTCGCTGGTTCCGCTCGGTACATCACTTGCCGTCTTTACGAAAAAAACGTTGCTCGGGTCATCCACATAGAACTGGACCATAAACGGTGACCAGATCGCGCCATAGGTGTGATACGCGGTATCCACCCGTCCGCCATTCGGGAAGGTGTATTTCCCCTGGAGACCATTCGAGCCATGGTAAGTCGGTCCGTGCAGCGTGGAACTGATGACCGTGGGACCGAGGCCGGCCGAAGCGGGAACGTTCTCCATGTAATCCTGCTCGCCACAGGCTGGCCATCCCACACTGCCGATGTTCGTGCCCAATGCCCAGAAGGCTGGCCAGAGTCCGGCGCCAGTGGGCAGCTGCATGCTGGATTCAATGCGTCCATACTGAAATGTTGCGAGATTGGCCGTCTTCAATCGAGCCGAGGTCCAACCATTACTGTAGGGAGCGGTACTGGAGCTTACCTCGAAAGCCTGGATGAAGAGGTGTCCGCTGCCATCGAGATAAGCATTGGGATTTTGGCTGTTGCAGGGAGATTGATTGTTCGGATCTCCGACCGGCCCACAGTAATACTCCAGCTCGTTGTTGACGTTGAGGTTGCCGTAATCAAAGCCCCACTTGGTTGTGTCGATGGTGGTGCCGTTGAATTCGTCGCTCCACGTAAGGTTCCACGTCTGGGCGTTGGCGATGCTGTGGAGGGCCAGGCAGACGATGGCCAGAATCCGGAGGGTGCGGAACCGGGATGGAGAAAGGAGTGGAGAGATGTGTCGTTTCATTTGCATGAGGCAGCCCTCCTCGGCGCTCAGCCACGCGAGGTGCGCCGTGAACACCGGTGAACCAATCTGGGCAGCCGAGGAACGGCTGCCCAGCGGAAGAAGTTGTTAGAAGGTGAAGCGCGCTCCGAACTGTCCGACGCGTCCGCCCTGAGAACCCTCGTTGATAATTTGGCCGAAGGTATCATCCGACATATTGGTGTCGGGGCCGGCCAGTTGATGACGGTTGAATACATTAAAGAACTCCATACGGAAGGTGAGATGGTATCGACCGTCTGGTCCCATGCCCACGGCCTTGTGCAGTCCAATGTCCTCGGTTGCCAGCCCTGGATTTCTGGCCCCTGCCTGGAAGTTCCCGCCAGTGCCCAGCTGAGCTGCAGCTGGGTTCTGGAAACAGCTCGTATTCAGCCACTGCTTGTACAGGTGGGGACTGCCGTTGGTGAGTTTGCATCCCGGAACAAGGTCGATGTACACCGAATTGAACCCGGGATAGCTGTTGGTTGAGTGCACTTGGATGGGGGTGCCGGTGTTGTAGTGGAAGTCGGCATTCAGGCTCCAACCACCGATAATCTGGTCGCCGAGGTGACCTACACCGGAGAAGAGCATCTTGCCATGACCGAAGGGAAGATCGTAGATGATGTATCCCTTGACGATGTGCGTCATGTCGAAGTCCGAGATGTCCTTCGCCTCGTTCTTCAGGTCGTACTCGTTCTGCAAAGCGCCGGTCCACCACAGTTCCTCAAACCCGGAGTCGACGTCGCCGTGCGCGCGTGACCAGTTGTAGCTCCCCAGCAGTGAGAGTCCATGCGCGTAACGCCGGGTCACACTGACTTGGAAGCTCTTGTAGTTGGAGTTGCCCTCTGGCACTCCCACCGAGAGCAGCGGACCGTACCCCGCCTCAGCCTGCGGATAGGGTGTGATGCCCTGCCATCCGGGGCCAGTGCCGCCGTATCCCCAATATCCGTTGTATGTGGATGGGAACTGTCCATGCAGAACATAGTTCTGCATGTTGGCTACTGTCGGTTGATTGGTCTGGAATATTCCACTCTGCAGGTGGTAGCTGTGACTCTGAATCCAGTTCACTTCCACTCGGGTTGCCTTGTCGAGTTCACGTTGCACGCCCAGGCTGTACTGCTGCGTATTGCCCGGCGTCAGCGCGCGCGGATCAATGCTGACCACATCCGCCTGCGTGTACTGAGGCGTCTTTACCTGCGTGGTCACAGGAATATACCCGGCATCCCAATTGAAGTTTCCTTCCTGGGTGACGGGGTGGAAGCCAACGTTGCCGGCCTGCTGATAGGGAATGCCGCCCCAGGTATTGAGGTTCAGAGGCGTAAAGAAGATGCCGAAGTTGCCCCGCACGACGGTCTTGTCGTTGAGCTTATAGGCAGCGCCGACGTGTGGAGAAAAGTTGAACCAATCCTGTCTCTTTTCAAACGACTGGCCGCCACTGCTCAGATACTCATACTGGCCCATTTCCCCGGTGACGGAGTTGAGGTCGTTGAGCTCAAAGCTGGACCAGTGGCCGTACTTCTCTTTGTAGGGATTGTTGTAATCCCAACGCAGGCTCAGTCCAGCGTGAACCTCGGATTCACCTTGATGTTGTCGCTGGCATAGAACGAGAGAGCCTTGCGGCGACCATACTCGTTATCGGGGTTGTTATTTTCAGCATTGTAGACATCGCCCAGCAGGAGGCTGGCGAAAGCATTGCCGAGCTGATCGTAGGCGTTGAAGTTGTACCAGTGGGGGGCAGTGTTGGTTGGGTCGAAGATGATGGGATATCCGCCGGTGAACGTCCCCACATCGGTGTGGTAGTTGAACTGCATGGCGCGGAATTCCGTGCCAAATTTCAGGCTGTGGCGGCCATGGCTCCAAACCAGTTGATCGCTGTAGATGTAGGTGTTACCGGCATAGTAATCGTTGTACTGGCTGCCGAGGTTGGAGAAGTTCCAGCCCCTCTGGTAGTTTGCGCCGCCAAAGTACATGCCGGAATCGAAGTAGATCAACGGGAAGTTGCCCGCGCCTTGCAACAGGCCCAGCTGGCTGTCCCATTTACCCGACTGGGAGACGGCGATGCTGGGATTCCGGAAGCGGTTGAACGTGGCAAAAACGGTATTCAAGAGGTTAGGCGAGATAGTGTACGAATCACTCATGCGAACGCTGGGCGCCGTGGTGTTGTGCCAGTAGGAATTCGCCATCGGCCCACCATAGGGCGCCGTCGCCGACCACACGCCGCCCTGATCGGCATTAATGCGCGGATAGTTGTCGTAGTAGAACGATCCATTGATGTGCTGTTTTTCGCTGAGGTTGTAATCCATCTTCACGCTGGTCTGGGTGTTGTGGAACCAGGGATCGGGGGAGTAGGCATTGGGCGCATCGTTGCCCGGCAACAACGATTCCGGCTGATAGTACTTATGGTAGAGCTGTAGGATTTGAGCCGTCTTGGTGCTGATCCGGCCAGTGGGAATCTGATTGTTGACAAAGACGCAGCCAAAGCTCCCACCGACAATGGTGGTGGGGTCGACAATGGCTCCTTTGTAGACGGGGTTGCCGCAGTCATCGACCGCGGGAGCGTTGCCATAAGTCAACACCGGAATGCTGGGTGACAACATGGGACTCAGGTCGGCAAACTGCGCCACGCTGCCATCCGCATTCAGACCCATCATGGCATCGGTTGGGACGATGCGCGTATTCGCCCCCAGACTCCACATGTCCTGCATGTAACGCTCAAAAGAGAAGTAGTAGAACAACTTGTTCTTCACGATGGCCCCGCCGAACGAACCGCCCCAATCGGAGAGAGAGTCGCTCTTTCGTTGATAGGCAGCGGCGTTGGCGGGATCGGTGATGATCGCCAGACGATTGGCCGCACTCAGCGCATCCAGATCCGTCGAGTGCAGGAAGCCAAAGAGACTGCCGTGAATCTGGTTGGCGCCGGATTTCATTTCATAGCGGAAGACGCCGCCGCCGGTGCGGCCAGCGTCGTCGCTGATGCCCGCGGTATCAACCTCAAATTCCTGAATGGCTTCCATCGGGGGCTGCGACTCGCTGATGTAACCGCCCAATTGCGAGACCGCGGAGGTGCCATCAATCAGCACTTCTTTGGTCAGCGACATGCTGCCATTGATGTGCGAACCGTAGTCCGTGCCTTCGACGCCCGGAACGTAGGCGAACATGAAGCCAGAAAGATTGCGGCTGCCCTGTACGTTCAGAGGAAGCTCGCTGACCGCTTGGTTGTTCAAGTTGGCGGAAACCACGGCATCCGCAGTTTGCAGGACTGGGGCCGCAGCCGTGACTTCCATGACTTCGTGGACGTCGCCCACCTGGAGTGTGATGTCGATTTCGGCGACCTGGCTGATGAGCAGGGTAATCCCCTTCCGATCCAGGGTTTTGAATCCATCTTTCGAAAAACTCACCGTGTAATTGCCAATAGGAAGATTGCCGACGCGGTAGTAACCGGTCTGGTCCGTGGTTGTAGTCTGTGCGTCGTTCGTGCCCGTGTTGGTTACGCGAACTTGAACTCCGGGCATGACCGCTGCCGACGCATCCTTAACGGTGCCAGTGATCGTGCCGCGGTCCGATTGCGCCCAGAGCAGAGCGGCGAATAGAACCAGCACCAAAGCACCAACGATATTCCTCAATTTCATTTCTAGCCTCCAGTTTGTTGAGTCTCCGTTTGCGTATCCAGTTAGCCCGCAGTCTTAGAGCGGCACGCGTCGGAACTTATCGCAATGCCGGATTGATGTCCGTGATCGGAGTCACACATTCATGTAACAAAACCGCTTTAGTGCTTGACAAAAGCGGTTTAGCAACTCACCGTTGCAAATTAGGCGCCCAGGCGGCTCCAGTTGTCAAGAGATTCTTTCGGTTCGATTGCGTGATGGCGAGATCTACAAAAAACTGTAGAGTGATATTCTTTTATGCGGATGAAGAAGACTCGCGCCAGTAAAGCCCGTACCCGGAATGGTTCTTCGCCAGTTTCTCCCGCTAAGCCGGTCAGCCTGCGGTCCTTAGCCGAGTATCTGAAGCTCTCACCGGCTACGGTTTCTGTGGTAATAAACGACTCACCCGCCGCCAAAGCGATTCCGGCCCATACCAAAGAACGTATCCTGAAAGCAGCTCGTAAATTTGAGTACCGTCCGAACTTCTTCGCGCGCTCGCTCAGCCTGAAGCGCGGATTCGTGGTCGGCGTCCTGGCCCCGGAGATTAGCGAGGGCTATGCCGCCTCAATCATGGCGGGCATCGAGGATCACTTGCTGCGAGAGGGCTACTTCTACTTTGTGGTGAGCCACCGCGGCCGCAAGGATCTGATCCAGGAATATCCCCGATTACTGATTGATCGCGCGGTGGAAGGCGTCATTCTGATCAACACTCCAGTAGTACGCGCTCTGTCCGTGCCCGCGGTCGCAATCTCGGGCCATCAGAAGGTGCGAGGTGTAACCAACATCGCCGTGGACAATCGGAAGGCAGCGTTCATGGCGCTCGAGCACCTGGTCAAGCTGGGACACAGGCGGATTGCGTTCTTCAAGGGACATCCTGGCAGTGCGGACACGGAGTATCGGTGGAAGGGCGTTCTGCAAGCTGCTGCGAGCTTCGGAATCGAACTGCGCCCGGAGTTAGTAATGCAGTTGCAGCGGGATGCTGAGCATCCCGGGCCTTCGGTTCCGGAAGAAGGCTACGTGTACGCACAGCAGTTGCTGGGCACAGGGCAGCGTTTCACCGCTTTGTTTGCCTTCAATGATATTTCAGGCATAGGCGCCATGGGTGCCTTCCGGGATGCTGGGTTGAGTGTGCCCGACGATATTTCGGTGGTTGGTTTTGACGATGTTCAGGCGGCCTCGTACGTCAGGCCGCGTCTGACAACCGTGCGGCAACCTCTGCGGCAGATGGGAGAAATGGCGGCTAAGCAGTTGCTGGAGCGGATTTCCAAGCGGAGCGGCCGGTATCCGCAGTTGATTTCGCTGGCACCGGAATTCGTGGTGCGGGAGTCGACCGGGCCGGCGAGTTTGTTGCCGGCAGAGTAGACCCGTGAACTCGTACTGACTTGCAGCAAGGCCGATGGAAAATCAAATCTCATTCGAGGGCTATCCGGCGCTCGCCGTCGCAAACGACAAGATCGAAGCTGTGACACTCATTCAGGGTGCGTCGCTGGTCAGCCTAACGCTGCACGAAGATCCATCGCGCCTCAACCCGCTCTGGAATCCGCAACAGATCGCGCGTGATCACGGCGATGAATTCAGCCGGGTTTTTGCGAAGAACCCCGGATTCGGGCACTTCGTCTGCGTCGACGGTTTTGGGCCGGGTTCTCCTGAGGAGCAGAAGGCTGGCTTGCCGATGCACGGCGAGGCTCACCAGCAGCTTTATGAAATCCAGCGGTGTTCGAAAGACGATCATGTACTCACTGTCACTCTCTCGGCGGCGCTGCCTCTAGTACAAGAAAAGTTCACACGAACACTGCACTTGGTGGACGGAGAGAATGTTCTTTACTTGGAAAGCCAGCTGGAAAACTTGCTGGCGTTTGATCGTCCCGTGAGCTGGGCTGAGCATGCCACGATCGGTGCATCGTTTTTGGAACGGGGCAAGACGGTGGTGGACATGCCCGCGGCGTACGCCAGGACCAGAGATTACCAACGCGGAGAACCGGGCCACCGACTGGCACCTTTCCGTGAGTTTACCTGGCCTTTCGCGCCGCGCATCAATGGCGCGCTGGTTGATCTTCGGGCTGCCGGACACCAAGCCTCTGGGGACCATACCACCTGCCTCATGCCGCGCGATCGTTGTCACGCCTTTATTACGTTCTTGCATCCCGAAAAGCAGAAGATGCTGGGTTATGTCTTCCGACCCAACGAATTTCCCTGGGTGCAGAATTGGGAGTACTATCCCGCGAACGGTCAACTTGCGCGCGGGCTGGAATTCTCCACTCAGCCCTACGATGCCCCCCGCAGAGAAGCGATTCAGACGAACTCCATGTTCGGCACGCTCACCTACCGTTGGCTTCCGGCCAAGTCCACGATCGCTAGCAAGTTCCTGATGTTTTGGACCGGTACCCCTACAGGGTTCACGAAGATTGACGACGTTAGAATTGAGAACGGCGTGATCACTGTCAGCGACATATCCGGCCATACATTTGCGGTCGCGGCATCGCTTGGGCTATGACAGCACGCTCTCTCGGCGCCTCGCAAAATCGCCTTCACGCCAACAACCCCGTCGCTGGAGTCTATGAATGCTGGGCGACCCAGGCAACGGGGGTAAGGTCTGGAAGGCACCTGATCCGGAGATCGGCAAGCCCGGGGAGAATCGTAGAAAAGTAATCGCCGCCGGGACTTTCAAACTGCGGCAGCTTTCCACGACCGGGAGAATCGCCGCAACCTTAGGTTCCGCCTGTGGACTGCCGATGTGTATCCAGCTCTTTCGACCCAGCGCCACGGGACGCATCGACTTTTCCGCCAAGTTGGTACTTAGCGCTAATTCAGGATAGTCCAGGAAGCGGGTGAGCTTTTTCCACAGAGTGAGCGCGTATTGGCAGGCCCTGCTGAGTGCGCTGGAGAACATCATCGAGAAGAGGCTTGGCCGTTTCCTGAGGTCGAACATGGCGATGGCGATGACGATGCGGTCACTCGCCAGACTCTTCTCGCGTGGCTGACTTCTTCGTCGAGCGATGCACTGGCGAGTGCTTACTCTCCGCCTGCTCGACCATTTCACTGACAACGGGCTGACATGATTCGGGTTGGGTTTCGCCGCGACATCGCTACCCTCGATCACAACATCTTCCTGCCTTAATCCGTCCCTAGCCGCCCAGATCAGCGTTAATTGCCCTATTGCCAGCAGCAAGGTCGAACGTCGCTCGCACAGAATTCGGAGGGATGTCGGCGGCATCGAGTGCGGCCTGTAGGCGCACTGTGCAATCTTGCCGGAGCAACTTGTGCACCCCGTCCCCATCCTCCGTGACTAGACCTTGTCCAATCACGCGAGTCCACGCGGTAACAGTTCCATTAGCCATAAGTCGCTTCCTTTCTCTACTTTTGCGGGCTCTGCGGTGGTGCCGATGGTGGCTGTCCTGCCTGCGTACCCGACTGAGTCTGCCGCTTTGCGTCCTTGGCAGCAAGCTCGCTCAGCCCCGGACTCGACTCCGAGTCTTCCAACAGCGACACCATCATCTGAATCGACGGATAGATGGTCGTCTGCCCGAAAATCACGCTCTGCTGGGCAACTGCATTGCTCCCGGCCTTACGCACGAACCAGCCGATCAACGGCACCCACGGCCGGACATACGGAATGTCCTTTAGTATCGGTATTCCACCCCAGTACTGCGTTGGTATACCAAGGCGAGAATCCGATTCGAACCGCGAAATTTCGCGAGTCTCCAGATTGCTGAGCTGCACTTCTGTATTTACGGTGTGGCGCTCGATCTTCGGCAGTTGCGGATTGGTGGTCCCATTCGGCTCTTGCAGATTCGTGGTCCCGACGTAGTCAAACTTGAAACGCAGCGCCTGCCCTGACGGATCGAAGATCGGTGTTACGTCAAAGTTGCTGCCCGTGGTCAGAGCGTAAATCTCCGGTGCAGGCTCGCGCGGCAACGCCTCAAGCGCCCCCAAAGCTCCAAGAGCGCCTCCCGCCTGTATCTTGCCGTAGATTTGGGCCAGTTGCTGCACACCCTGGAGGATGTCTTCTTCTTCGCCGACCGCAAGCTGCGCCGAGGCACGGGCATCCACGCGCGCTTTGCCCCGGTTAGTCGCCAGCATGGATTCGCGCTGCAAAATGCCGACGTTCGCTTTCGCGTCAGCCATCAGCCGCTTGCGCAAACCGACGATCATCGGCTGCATAAACAGGCGATCAAGGTCGTCCTCAATCGCGATAATCATCTGCTTCAGCATCTCGTCCGCCGCAGCTTCGCGGGGAGTAGCCGCACTGAGGACGGGCGTTACGAGGCTGTTTACCTTTTCGGCAGCTGCCTTCGAAAGTATGTCAACGACATTGAATCCCCGGCGGCGCAATTCGTTAATAACCCCCACCGACTCTTGCTCGATAGTCCCTTGCCTCGCCAGCAGGTCAGTCAGTTGCGAGAACTGCTGGGTGTATGCCGCCGCGTCAACCGCTGAGAGCTTCGGCACTGCCCAGTCAGCCCTCTCGCTGTCGTCCTGAAGAGTAGCCGGTAGTGGATTCCCTTGAGCGGCTTTGTCATGCCAAATCGCCAATTGGTGACGTGTGGCATCAATTTGCGATGAAAGCGAGGGCAAGTCGTTAAGCCAATCATTCATTTTGGTAATGATCTGGCGCAGACTTTCCTGATCGTAGGCAGTCGTTAGCGCTCGTGTGATCTCTAATTGCTGAGAGGTGAGACCAGCTACCGGATCTGGCTCCCAGATTCCGAGTGCATGCCATGTCAGCGGCAGGAAGCACTTTTGATCGGTTACCGAATCCGCCGGACAAGCAGTCAATTCAGATAGTCGAATCTGCTCTTTGATTTTGTCGGAGATCGGCAATGCCTTCAGCCGATCCAGAATCTGGCTCTCGAATTTCTTGCGGATTTCCTTTCTCGTGTCCGGGGGCGCCAGACTCAGCACCAGCAGGGCCTCGCCTAGAGTCGTCGTTCCGGCTGGATCTGGAATCTCGCCACGCAACCGTTTGACCTCGAGTTCCTTGCCCGCGACCATATTTCTTTCAAAATTCAGTTGCTTGAGCACCAATGGATCGTAGAAATTCAGCCGGCCGAGTTTCAGCCAATCGGCTTCTGTGCAAGCCGGACAAGCTGGCAAGGGGGCCGGTGGCGTCGCCACCGACCGCACTTTCTCGTTGATCAAATCTCGCAGGAGCGTCAGCGTAGTGTTCTGTAGTGCGCGCGTGTCTGACAATTCTTCATCGATGATCGCCATCGACCTGTTCAATTTCTCGGCGGATTCTTTATTCGCCTTCTGGCCAGCCTCGGCGCTCAGTTGAAACGTCCACAGTGTCAGCCGGGCCTGGGGAGCGGGTTGATCAAAGGCGGCAATGATCCTTCTCACTTCATCGAGGTCAGCCCTCTTGCCGCGCATGAAAATCGTCTTGTTGTCATTGAACGCATAGAGCATGACCCGCTTGGCGGGATTCTGGCTCGATGCGTCCGCCATGGCGTACATAAAGGGCGTGTTGTCGCGGGCAAAAGCGTATGCATCCGACTCGGCCTGTGCGGCCAAAAGCATCTTGCGCCGCTCGGCGGCGACGGCGGTCTGCGCATCGCTCAACGCCTGCTGGGCAGCGGCCAGTTTCGCCGGTAAGCTGTCTTTCTGATTCTGGGTGTCGTCGAGTTGGCTCTGTGCTTTCTGTTGCTCAGACTTGGCCGCATCATAGTCGGATTGCGTCTGGCTCAACTTGGTCGCTGCCTGGGTTTGCTGTGCCGCGGCGCGGTCGGCCGCGAGCTTCTGCGTAGGATCGTTGGGCGCATTCGCCTGATTGTCCTGGGCCAGCTTGTAGGTGGCGTCAGCCTGATTCTTTGTGTCTTGCGAGTTGTTAAGCTTGTTGGCCAGCTTGCTCAAGTTCGCATTCAGTCCCTTGAGTCCGACCTGCGCCTGCCGCTGCTGCTCTTGCAGATCAACCACTTGTTTCTGATAGCGATTCACCGTGGCCTGCGCGTCGGCCAGGTCGAGCTCAGTTTGTGTCAGGGCAGTGCGCTGCGCGTCAGCCTTTGCCCTTGCATCCACAACCCCGCCGACGGTGATGTAACCCTCATTCAGCACGTACATCAACCGGGCAACGTCGGTGAAGTAATAAAGCGATACCTGGTCCGCTTCAAAGTTGCTGAAATCCCCGGCCAATGCATCGTGCACGCGCGAGACAGCCGACCGTGCCACATTGGTCCACTTCTCCAAATCGTTTTCGTCCGCGCCTGTCGGTTTGAGATGGAAATCTGCGGGTTGCCCATCGCTCAGGAGCCCGGCAAGTCCCCGCCATGCCTCTGCAAGCGCCTGAGCGGTAGCAATCTCATCGGACCTTTTCCGAACCTCTGCGAGGGCTGCCGCACTGTTTTTCCCCGGATCACCCAGGACGCCACTGATCATATTGTCGAGCGTCTGCGCGGCCGACTGCATCTCGCCAGCGAGCGCTTTGAACCACCCATCCAGCTTAGGTGTGATGCCGTCGATGGCAGATTGCAGATCTTTCAACGCGTTGTCGGGATCGACTGCAGCCGCACCTGCCGCATCTCTTGCTCCTGCCGTAATCGAGAGATCGCTTAACGCCTTCTTGGTCGCGCTCCACGCTGTTTCATAGGGGTCCTGGTTCTGGAGCACAAACCTCAGCTTCGGAAGTGCAGTCGCCAAGACTTCGAGAACTGCTGAAGGGTCGGCGGGACTTGCCGCCAACCTCGGATCCGAAAACGGCTTGAGCTGGCTTTGCAACGCTGCAATCTGGGCGCCAAAGTATGGTGAGATGGTCTGCAGCTTCTCTTGCAGATTGCTCAAAGCCGAGTTCACAGTTGCCAGCTCGGCGCTGGCATGGCTTGCCGCATTCGAACAGCGCGTGAGCACGTCGCTGACGTCCTGCTGCTGAGCTCCGGCGTTCTGCGACAGAGTATTACAGTCTTGATTCCTCGTGCTCTCCAGAGAGCCCGAGGAGCTTCCGTCGAGAGCTTTCTTGGAGTCGTTCAGGCTAGTGATCAAGGCAGTTTTGCTGATCGCCTCCACGGTGGTTAGAAGTTGTTGCAAGTTGTCACCAGACGAGCTGTTCTTAGGGGACGAGAGAGTAATTGCGGCGATTGTCTTTTGGTACTTATCCACCTCTCCCACCAGACGGTTCGCGTCAGCAACGGCCGCTTCTATTTTGTTGACATCATCGATCGCCTTCCGAGCCTGGGGGCTCGCTTCGTTGGAGGCCGCTGGCACTCCTGCCGATAGGTTGGTCGCCGTAGAATTGTTGGTGCCGGTCCCACCCTGCGCCACGGCCGAAGCACAGGAAAGTGCAATAGATAGGATTGCAAACACACCTTGCCGCAGGCCAGAATTCGTCATCGCACGCCCCTTTAGGCCATAAATCAACAAACTAGGCGTCGAGAACGGTTCTTACGCGCATGCGCCCGACTCGACGGCAGCGTGTTGGGAAGTTGCTACGCTCACAATTCCGCCGTACGGATGGACTACACCGCACAGGCTCTTCCCTTCAATTTTGGGGAACTCGGCGATTAGAAGCCCCTCGGACGCGAAACTCGGAACGAGTCCCGCCCTTCCGTTTCGCCGATTTGGCGCCAACTTACGCCTCGAATGCCAGAATGTCAATGGCAATAAGACTTCTTCTCTGCAGTGGTATGGATAACGTTGATTTTCGCGGCGGTACGATCGGCATAGGGGGGAGAGTCACCTCTCCTCCCCTGCCACACCACCGTACATGCGGGTCCGCATACGGCGGTTCGGATGAGTTAAGTTACCCGGCAAACAAACGTGGAAGGCCCAGCGAGTCAAAGTAAGCAGTGGGAAACGGGAGGCTCAGGGCGGGGCTATTCGCCAACCGCCACGAGCTGCGTCGTTTCTTCTGCTTCCAGATCACGGATCGCAACCTGCGTCGTATCCATTGATCCAGACCATGCAGCACCGAGGGGGTCTGGCAGTAGCCGAAGTAGCTTTTCCATCCACGTAAGTAGACGGCCAGTTCCTTCGTCATCTGCTCCAGACTGATGCCTCGTGTCCGGCGCGTCAGTTCCCGCACTCTTTGCTTACAGCGGAGCAGAGCTTTCGGCGCAATACGCCGTTTGACCCCGGCTCCTCCCGTGAAGCTGAAGCCCAGAAACTTTCGCTCCTGCGGTCGTGCCACCGCGCTCTTCGTCTGGTTCACCTTGAGCTTGAGTCGGCGCTGGATGAAACCAGTCACACTCTGCATGACTCGCTTCCCCGCCCGCTCGCTCGCCACGTAGATATTGCAATCATCCGCGTAGCGCA
>CAVZUP010000161.1:0-30856 GCA_963778255.1 uncultured Acidobacteriaceae bacterium | reverse complement strand
GTTTAAGACCTGTTTCAGATAGTAACCAGTGTAAGAGTCCTTCAGTTCCGCGATCGCTTCCGGTGGCCCCGAGCCGACCAGGTTTCCACCGCGGTCACCGCCTTCTGGGCCCAGGTCGATGACCCAGTCGGCGGTCTTGATGACTTCGAGATTGTGTTCGATGACTACGATGGAGCCTCCGGCATCGATGAGACGGCGGAAAGCGGAAAGCAGCTTGCTGACATCGTCGAAGTGCAGGCCGGTGGTGGGTTCATCGAAGATGTAGAGCACTCGGCGCTTGCGTTTGGGAGCATCACCGCCTTCGGTGGGCCGGCTGACTGGGCGAATACCGGGCTGAAGGTGCGCGGCCAGCTTCATGCGCTGCGCTTCGCCGCCGGAGAGCGTCGTGGCCGACTGGCCGAGTCGCAGGTAGCCGAGGCCGACTTCGTCGAGCACACGCAATTTCTCCGTGAGCCTCGGAACGTCGGCGAAAAACTTGAGGGCCTCACGAATAGTAAGGTTCAAAACTTCGTGGATGTTCTTGCTCTTGTAACGGATTTCCAGCACCTGCGACTTGTAGCGCGAGCCCTTGCATTCGTCGCAGACCAGTTCCACGTCGGCTAGAAA
This sequence comes from uncultured Acidobacteriaceae bacterium, assembly GCA_963778255.1. Classification (GTDB taxonomy): domain Bacteria; phylum Acidobacteriota; class Terriglobia; order Terriglobales; family Acidobacteriaceae; genus Acidiflorens. Next base: position 30,250 of record CAVZUP010000161.1, on the reverse strand, counting down.
TTGCATTTCTACCGTGACGGTGCCATCGCCCTGGCAGTTTTCGCAGCGGCCGCCGGGAACGTTGAAAGAGAAATGTCCGGCAGGGAAGCCACGCTTTTTTGCCTCCGGCAGTGAGGCAAACAACTCGCGGATGATGTCGAACGCCTTGATATAGGTGACCGGATTGGAGCGCGGTGTGCGTCCGATGGGCGATTGATCGACCAGGACGACCTCGTCGAGATAATCGTCGCCCGCTATGTCATCCCATAACTTTGGGGCGGCCCCGCTGCTGATCTGCCGTTTGGAGATGCTGAGCGCCTGATAGAGAACGTCGTGGAGCAGCGACGATTTTCCCGATCCCGAGACGCCAGTAATCGCCACCAGCAGGTTTAGGGGAATTTCAAGATCAATGCGTTTCAGGTTGTGGGCACGCGCGCCTGTGATGCGCAGTTTGTGGGATCCGGGCTGACGGCGCTTTGGCGGAATCTGGATGTGAAGTTCGTTGGACAGGTAACGTCCGGTGAGCGAGTGCGGCATCTTTAAGATTTCATCGTAGCTGCCAGCGCCTACGACCTTGCCGCCGTTTTCTCCCGCGCCGGGGCCGAGGTCGAGAATGCGGTCGGCGGCGCGCATGATATCGGGATCGTGCTCGACTACCAGGATGGTGTTTCCGAGGTCGCGCAGGTCGCGCAGAATCTTGATGAGGCGGTGCGTATCGCGGCTGTGGAGTCCGATGGAAGGCTCGTCGAGCACGTAAAGCGTGCCAACCAGGCGCGAACCGAGAGAAGTGGCGAGTTGGATGCGCTGCGCTTCGCCGCCAGATAGCGTCGAAGAGAGACGGTCCAGCGTCAGATACTCTAGGCCGACTTCGTTGAGGAAGCGCAGGCGCTCCTGGAGTTCGACCAGTAGCTTCTCGGCAATTGCGGCCTGCTCGGTTGAGAGCTTCAGTTGACTGAAGAAGCTGGCCGCCTCTTCGACGGTCATGCTGCACACCTGGCAGATGTTTTTGCCATCGATTTTTACCTGGCGAGCTTCCGCGCGCAGGCGAGTGCCTCCGCAGGCGGAGCAGAGCGAGTAGCCGCGATAGCGGCTGAGAAAAACGCGGACGTGCAGCTTGTACTTCTTGCGCTCGAGATGCTGAAAGAATCCGCGAACGCCGCCAAAGCCTCGGCCACCGTCGACAATCAGAGCTTGCTGCTCCGCGTCTAGGTCGTACCAGGGTACGTCTAGCGGAATCTCGGTCTGGCGCGCGAAGCGCTTGAGTTCGGTGAATAGCGGGCGGTATTTGGGCTTGGTCCAGGGATCGATGGCGCCTTCGTTCAAAGTTTTTGCTTTGTCCGGGATGACGAGGTCGAGATCGATATCGATGGTGTTGCCAAACCCCTGGCAACGCGGGCACGCACCATACGGATTGTTGAAGGAAAACAGGCGGGGCTCAGGCTCGTCGTAGCGGGTACCGTCGTTCTTGCACTCGAAGCGCTGGGAAAAACGCAGGCGTTGAGCAGGCTCGACATCTCGCGGAACGGATTCGAAAATGATTTCTCCGGCCTCGCGATAGCCGATTTCGACCGCATCGACAATGCGGGAGCGCTGATCGGCGGCGATGACCAGGCGATCAACCAATCCGAATACAGGTTCGGCGAAATTGACATCGAGCAGGGATTCGGGAGTCGAGAACTCGAAGACCTGGCCGTTCTGAAACAGGCGATTGAAGCCGCGTTTGCGCAGATCGAAAAGGCGCGTCTTGATCGCGTCGGTGGGTAGGTTGGGCTCGGGCGTCTTCTTCTTTGCGCGAGACTTTTTGGCGGTCTTCTCTTTTTCGTCCGTCTCAGCGGTTGCGTGGGCCTGAATCGGAAAGAACGCCTGCAGGCGGGTGCCTTCGCCTAGAGCCAGCAGCCGACCGGCAACTTCGTCCACCGTATCTTTTTTTATTTCCTGGCCGCAGAGCTGACAGTAGGTGCGTCCCACGCGCGCGAAGAGCAGGCGCAGGTAATCGAAGATCTCGGTGGCCGTGGCGACGGTGGAACGAGGATTACGCGTGGAATTCTTCTGCTTGATGGCAACGGCGGGCGCGATGCCGTCGATCAAATCGACATCAGGTTTCTCAATGCGCTCCAGAAACTGGCGCGCGTAGGCCGACAACGACTCGACGTAGCGACGCTGACCTTCGGCGTAGATCGTATCGAAGGCGAGCGATGATTTCCCCGATCCGGAGACCCCAGTGACCACGGTCAGAGTGTTGTGCTCGATCTCAAAATCAATGTTCTTGAGGTTATGAACCCGGGCCCCGCGAACCACAATGCTATCTGTTGACATCATCCCCTGGTGCTACAGACGGATAAAACTGGCTGCTGAATCTTTCTATTATAAAACGTCGTTGGTCGCTGGTCGTCAGTCGTTGGCGCCAAACAGGGATTGCGAACGATTAACGACCGGATCACTGTGCTGCGAACGAAAACAATACCAGGATGTAAATCCAAAGCGCCGTCATGCAATGCCAGTACCAGGAAGTAATGTCGACGACGATGCGGCGGGTCTCTACGGGGCGATGCAGCAGAGAGGCTACGTTGGCGAAGATCAGAGCTAACACGCCTCCGGCGAGATGCAGGCCGTGCATGGCCGTGAGAATGTAGACGAAAGAACTGCTGCTGCCTCCGGCGAGGTGAAAACCGGCGCGGGAGAGCACGCTCCAAATGAAAAGCTGTCCGGCTAGGAAGGCCAGGCCGAGCGCGGTGGTCAGGGCTAGCCAGGGGAAGCGGCGCTCATCGCCTAGCGAGATGCCGGGAATTAACTGCACTGGAGCGAGTGCGGCTTCGCGCGTGATTTCGCGCCGCGCGAACTCAATGGTGAGGCTACTGGCGATTAGGATGGCGGTGTTGGCCAATAATAATGACCAGGGCAACCGCACCGGAGCCCAGGTTTGGATGTAGGTCGCGCTGTTGAAATCGAAGCTCAGATATCCGCGCCGTATCAGGTAGACAGCGGTAAAAGAAATGAAGAGCATGAGGATGGGCGTCATGGCTACGGCCAATCCCATGCGAGCGCGGCGCAGGCGGTCGCCGTAGTTGGGCATGGAATCGGGCAGAAAATCGGGCATCCCGTCGCCGCGGTTATCATCGCCTCTGCCTCCGCCAGTGCGCGGAGGGAGCGAGGCTCCGTGGCTGCCCGCTGGACGCGTGGAGTACGGGGTCACTGGGGGCAGCTCCAAGACTCGCTCTCAGGATTAGACTCGAACGGCATGTCTTCGACTTCCGATAGCGAACGCAAACGTTGGAACGAGAAATATCGCGGAGTGTCCAGCACTGGGACAAAGAGAATCCCTGATCCCTTTCTGGTGCAGGCATTTTCCGAGTACATTCGCCCGCTGTTTCCGCACGCTGGACGCGCGCTCGACCTCGCGGGCGGAGCCGGACGGCACGCCATCTGGCTGGCGAAACAGGGCTGGGATGTCACTCTCATCGATATCTCCGAGGTCGGAGTCGAACTGGCACGGCAGAATGCCGGACCTCTCGGGTCCCACATGCGCTTTGTAGTAGATGATCTCACCCGCTTCCAGGCTTCGCAAACAGAGTTCGGAGTCCGGCTCGAAGCCGCGTTCGACGTGGTGATGGTGTTTTTCTACCTGGAGCGGACGATTCTTCCGGAAATCATAAAGACGCTGCGGCCGGGTGGAGTGCTTGTCTATAAGACGTATACCCGAGCGCAGGCAGAACTGCCAGGTGGCTCCAAGAACCCGGCGCACTTACTGGAGCCAGGAGAACTCCGGCAACTGACGGCTGGGCTGCGCGTGTTGCATTACCGCGAAACGGTGGAAGAGCGGGCGACGGCGGAATTGGTGGCGCAAAAAGAGATTCCGGGTTCCTCCCGTGATGCGTGCGACGTTGCAACGGGTACCGGCTCGCAACTAGACTGATAAGGTCCTGATTGGGATTGCGAAAGTGGCGGAATTGGCAGACGCACCAGACTTAGGATCTGGCGGGTAAAACCGTGGGGGTTCGAGTCCCCCCTTTCGCACCAAAATCTCCTGCCTTGCGCAGTAATCTCTCTGGCGATCGGTCAGCCTTGGTACTTAGAAAGATCCTGTACGGCGCGATGTGCCTCATCGATCGCTACATTCATGTAAGCAACCGCGCCCGCATCGGAATTAGCGATCGCGATGCGTCCGAACGGCTTTCGTCCGAGCACGTGGGGAGCTGCGTCTTCGGGGAAGTCGGGATCGAACAGCGAGTTATATTCGTAGGAATAGCCGTGCGCCCAGCGTCCCACCGTGATGCCCTCGATATCTCTTGCCGGATCAAAGCCTCCCGGGCCAAGCATGCGGGCTAGCTGATCGCGAATGTTGCGCTCGAAAGTTTCAAAGGGTGTGTCATAAAGTTCCACCCGTCCGATGCGATGCTGTTCACGTTCCGACAATCCTGGCTGGCAGGGCGTGCGCAGCATGAACACGACCATGGGCTCTTCTGGGCGGCTGGGGAATTTGTATTCTCCGATGCTTACAGGGAAGTCGATGGCGGCGAATACGTGATAGCTTCCAGGAGCGGCGATCCGATGGACTCCCAGCTTCTGGAACGAAGTCCAATTGCGAACCGCGATATGGGAGTAGACCAGCGGAGTTCTGACACCATAGGCCAGCGCTTCCTTCTGCGCAGCGGGAAGTTCAGGGCAAAGGTAAGGAACCATGCCGTTGTAGCACGCAAGCACGCAACGGCGGCCGCTTACGCGGAAGAGTTGCCGGTTGCGGGTATAGGTCACATCCACTTCGCTCGCTGAGCTGGGGTCGCCATTGTGGTGCACGCCGACCACCGTGCTGTTCAAGCGTATGCGGACGGGAGAATCCTGGTCGAGGCGGCTATAGTCGGCCTGGGCTAGCACAACGTCTTCCATGGTGTGTCCGGGCATCGCCGCGGGAATCAAGGCGCGCACCAGCAAGCGGGCAACGGAAGCATTGCCATCGGGAAAATGAAAGATATAAGGATCGGGCTTGTGCTCGCCGCGATCGGCGGCCGATCCCAAGCCCAGGCTGTCGAGCCCAGGGTAGCCGTAGCCGTAGTCATCGCCCTCTTCGTAGCAGGCGAGGGCCGAGACGGCGTCAATGCCCACTCCGAATAAATCGTGGGTGCGGGTTTGGAAGACGGGTAGGACCTCGGGAGTGGCCTTCGCAATCTTAGTTAGGAAATCGGCGTAGCTGGTTTTCGCCAACAGCGCCTGTTTCTTGGCCAGCGTCATGCCGGGCAAGTAATCCACTTTTTCGGTGTAGACGCGCACGATGTCGCGGCGGGCCGTGTCCGACAGCGGAGCTTGGGCGAAGAATTCATGGTGCGGAATCTTGCCGAAACCGGCTACCAGACGATCTGCTCCGAAGGTCTCGCGGTCGAAGAACATGCCACTTCCCAGCTTCAGCGACGAGTAGAGATTCTGATCGAAGTAGCGATGGAACTTCTGGACGTCAACGCCGAGGTCCGCCAGGACGCCCTTGGCCTCCGCACTGTAGAGCGATGGGCTTTCAATCGACTGGGCGCCGTAACCGAGCAACAGGCGATCTCCCACGCGGAACTCCTTGCGCGCGGAGTGTCCGCCGAAATCGTCGTGCGCTTCGAGAATCAGGATGCGCGCATTGGGACCAGCCTGCTTACGGAAAAAATGAGCTGCCGCCAATCCGCTGATGCCCGCCCCAACGACGATGAGATCGTAAGTAGAATCGATGCGGGTTGGCGCGCCGGCGGTTTGCCAAAAACTTCCGTCACGCAGTCCGTGCGCGGCTTCAAACGAACCGGCGTTATCGCCGCGCATTCCGGTTGCCGCCGTGGGGCTGTAACCCGCGCCATTCTGCGCGGCGCTGGAATCGGAGGCGCCGTGCCGCGCACACCCGGTCAGCGTGGAACCCAGAGCCAGGCTGCCGATCCCAATGGCGACCCCGTTCAGGAAATCGCGGCGCGTAATGGGGCGGTCCATGCCCAGCTCGTGATCGCGTGCGTCTTTCATCGGTCTCAACTCCTTATGGCCTGATGCTGGCGGTGGTCGCCGGCTTCTCGTCAAAATCCCTTACCACCCTGAAGCTGGCGCCTTCGCGGAACAAGCTCGATCGCCCGCCATCGGAGTCCAGGACGTCGTCAAGGCGAAACTCGGGGATGTGGTTGGGCAGATCGAAGAAGTCCCAGGCATTGAGCGTGGCCAGACCGGCAACATGGGAATCGGCGCGGCTGTCGAGCCGGTCCCACGCGGGCATGGTGCCGCCGGCAATGCAGGCGTACTCCAACTCGAATTCTGTTGGAAGACGATATTTCTTTCCGGTCACCCGTGACAGCCATTGCGTGTAGGCTTCTGCAATCTGCGGTGTTGCGGCAACTGGCGCCGCTTTCGATCCACTCTGGGCAGAAAACAACTCGAGGTCGTGGCGGCTGATGGTGGCCTGCGCCATCCAGAACGGGCTCACGCTCACGGTGTGCACTGGTCCGGCGTCTTGTAAGCGGCAAGCGCCCAGTTCCGGACTGCCCGCCGCGAGCGCTCCGCCGGGCACAGCGATCATGTGGAACTTGACGGGCGATCCCGGAACGGCTTCTGTGTAGTTTCGAAAGCCCGCGGCGGCGAGCGGGAATTGAGAATCCTCGACTGCGGCTGCGGTTTTGAGCGCCGTCCGCTTTTCCATCAAATGACCGGCGAACAAGTGGCAGTTGACGCAATGCAGGCGATCTCGATTGCGCTGATAGTAGAGGTGAGCTTCCATTCTGCGAGCAACGATCCTCATCTCACGGACTTGCTGGGCGTCGGTTTTCTGCTCGGCGGAGGGAAGCGTGTCCTCTATTTTAGAGAGGCCCTGGGTGAACAAGTTATTGTGACAATGGATGCAGGCGGCATCGTAAGTAAAGGTTACAGCACGGTCGAGCTTGCGCTCCCGCGCCCAGTCGATCTTGGAGACGTCACGAAAGAGCTGGGCGTAAGCGTCGCCGGCACCCAGGCGGGCCTTTTCCGTCAGATAGGACACGCCGCCCGGGGGTAGGTGACAGTCGGTGCAGTGGACGACAACGCCGCGCCGGTTGGAGTAGTGTGCGGATTGAATCCAATATTGCGTGGCGTGTGGATGCGAATGGCAAGCCTGCGCGCAGAATGAGTCCGATGAGGTGTAGGTCACGGTCTGATGTCCTGCGAACGCGGCCACGATGCCAAGCAGCAAGCCGCATCCCAGGAGCCAGCTTTTTCGTCTTCCTACTACCGTTTTCTCCGCCATTAGCAATCGGCTCCTTCGGTTGCATCCCTGCACAGGCCAGGCAGCCCGGTCAAGCTTCGCCGTTCTAGAACCGCGCGGCAAACGTTGCGGAATTATAGCAAGGTTGCAGGGGAGCGCAACCACGGAATGACTGCTATTTTCCGATGCGATGAATTGTCAAAACAGTGGCGGAGAATGTAATCTCGACGATTTTTCGGCGACGGAGCCTGACAGATCAAGAAAGGGTCTGGTACAATTACCCACGGTGCATGGACAGATGCGCTGGTGGTAGAGGCCTGCAGCAGACAGGAAAATCAAGGGTTTCCAGCTGACCCGGTGAAAACAAGTTGGGGACGTAGTTCAGTTGGTTAGAACGCTGCCCTGTCACGGCAGAGGTCGCGAGTTCGAGTCTCGTCGTCCCCGCCATTTCTTTCAAGTGCTTGCAAGGAATTGGCAATTTGCGTCAAGTTTCCGCGGCGAAATCCCAATACATCAAAAACAGCGATGAACAGGTCAGGCATTTGCTTGAGCTGCTCAGCCTCCAGTTGCTAGCGAGCGGGGCAACTGCGCGGCATAGGCCACCATCACAAACCCGCCATGCTACGATACGCTATATATTTGACACCCAAGCCAAAGGACTTGATTTTCAGGAGTTTTGCTATGCCCCGCGCCAAGCCGAAAATCGTCCGTACCTCGCTCGCCAAAGCCCCGACGGGAATCCAAGGACTCGATGAAGTCACAGGCGGTGGCTTACCGAAAGGTCGTGTCACCCTGGTATGTGGCAGCGCGGGATGTGGCAAGAGCTTACTCGCGATGGAATTTCTGGTGCATGGCGCGGTTCGATACGGCGAGCCCGGCGTCTGCATGGACTTCGAAGAGACCGAGGAGAAGCTGCGGGCCAACGTCGCATCGCTGGGCTTTGATTTGCGTGAGCTTGCCAAACACAAGAAGCTGCTGGTGGATTACGTTGCCGTTGAACGACATGAGATTGCTGAGTCGGGAGACTACAACCTCGAGGGCCTATTCATCCGGCTGGGCCACGCGGTCAAAGCCATCAAAGCAAAGCGCGTTGTCCTGGACAGCATCGAAGCGCTTTTTTCAGGATTAACCGACTCAACGACACTGCGAGCGGAACTCCGCCGGCTGTTTCAGTGGCTGGAACAACACAAGCTTACCTCTGTCGTTACCGGCGAAGCGGGAGAGCACACGCTGACCCGTCACGGGCTCGAGGAATACATCGCCGACTGCGTGATCTCGCTGGATCACCGGGTAACGGAACAGATTTCCACGCGCCGATTGCGAATTGTCAAATACCGGGGCACTTCCCACGGCACCGATGAGTATCCGTTTCTGATCGATCGTGAGGGCATCTCGGTGGTGCCGCTCACCTCACTGACACTTGCCCACAAAGCGCTGACCGACCGCGTGTCAACGGGAATTCCGGCTTTGGACGAGATGATGGAAGGTAAGGGGTTCTTCCGTGGAAGCAGCGTGCTGGTGTCGGGCACGGCGGGAACTGGGAAGTCCAGCCTGGCGGCAAACTTCGCCAGCGCCGCCTGCGCTCGCGGTGAAGATTGCCTGTATTTCGCGTTTGAAGAGTCTCCCAGCCAGATTCTCCGTAACATGCGCTCGGTTGGCCTTAATCTGGAGCGGTTGGTAAGAAACCGCTTACTGCACTTCCACGCGATGCGGCCCACGAGCACCGGCCTGGAAGGACACTTGGCCGCTATTCACAAAATGATCGCTAAGCGTCGACCAAAGGTCGTGGTCATCGACCCGATTACGAACCTGGTTTCGGCCTCGGGCACGTATGACGTCAAATCGATGCTTATGCGCCTGGTCGATTTTCTAAAAGTGGAACAGATCACGTCGATGTTCACGAATCTGACGTTTGCAGGAGACCCTCATGAGGGGACTGCGGCGGGCGTCTCCTCTCTCATGGACGCCTGGATTGTGTTGCGCGACAGCAAACCCAATGGACGTCCCAGACGCGAGCTTTATGTTCTGAAATCTCGCGGCATGGCGCATTCGCGCGAACCTCGTGAGCTAATCGTGAGTGAGAGAGGCATCGAATTGGGTAAGGTACTGACTGATCACACGCTGGGCATGACCGTCGCGGGTCCAAGCGCGGTCAGGTCCGCAAAGTAGGAAGCGTCGCCCATCCAGGCCAGAGACACCGAGCACCGACATGAAGAAGAGTTCAGCAAGGAAGCGCCGCCCAGTCAAGACCCGCCGGAGTGACTTTTACCGGTTGCGGCTTTACATCGCGGGCCAAACCCCTAATTCGATTGCTGCGATCGCCAACCTCAAGAAGATTTGTGAGGACAAGCTGCGGGGCAAGTACCTTATCGAAGTGGTCGATTTGCTGGAGAAGCCGCAACTGGCCAAGGGCGATCAGATCATCGCCATTCCGACCCTGGTAAGAAGGCTCCCTCCGCCGGTCAAGAAAATCATTGGGAATCTCTCCAAGACCGAGAGTGTCATTGTGGGGTTGGATCTTCAGCCGGTACGCTGAATAAAGGGTTTAAATAACAGATGTCCAGCAAGCGAGCGCGTTCCGATGGCCGAGTGCTCCTAGGACGTTTGCCCGGCAAAGCCGCGCCGAAAGCAGCTCGCAGAAGCCTCGCATCTTCTCCACGCAAACAGCCGTCATCAGCGCCACCGGAACAGGAAACAGAGCTCCGCGCTCGGCTGAAAACTGCCGAGGAAACTCTACGCGCCATCCAGTCCGGCGAAGTGGATGCTTTGATGGTCTCTGGTCGACGCGGAGAGCAGGTGGTTTCGCTGAAAGGCGGCGAACCTGCTTATCGCATGCTGGTGGAGGCCATGAGCGAGGGCGCGGCGAGTCTGTCCCGGAATGGGGCCGTGCTCTATTGCAATCGCAGGTTTGCGGAACTAGTTCGCAAGCCAGCGGGGAAAGTTATCGGAATTGCGGTCCAGTCGCTGGTTGCAGAAACAGAGCGAGGCCGATTTGAAACTCTGTTGACCAAGGCTCAGAGGGCGGTTGCGAAAGGCGAATTCAACCTGCGCTGCAAAGATGGCAGTCTGGTTCCGGTCTATTTGTCGCTGAACCGGTTTCGTGGATACGACGGCCAGGCCCTGGGCATGGTGATCACCGATCTAAGCGAGCAAAAACTCAAGCAGGCCGCGGAAATCAAGCAGGCCGAAGCGATGCACCGGCTCCTTCTGGAACACGAGCTTTCAGCGCAAGAGGAGGAACGGCGCCGGATTGCGCGCGAATTGCATGACGAAGCCGGTCAGTTGCTGACCGCTCTTTTGGTCGGGCTGCGTACCTTGGAAGACGCTCGAAAGCTGGCGGATGTTAAGGCACAGGGACATCGGCTACGGGAAATCACGGCCCAGGCCATCGACGAGGTTGGTCGGCTCGCCCGCGGGCTTCACCCAACGGTGCTGGACGACCATGGCCTGGGTGTTGCCCTCAGCCGATACGTTACCGAGTACACAAAGAGTCACAACATCGCTGTGGATCTCAAACTGAATGAACTTGACTTGAGCACCCTGCCGTCAGGAGTCCAGATCGCGTTGTATCGCATTCTCCAGGAAGCCCTGACCAACGTAGCCAGACATTCGGGAGCCAAGGCCGTCAGTATTCGATTCGCCCGCTCGGCCTCGGCTTTGGAGGTAGCAGTAGTCGATAACGGATGTGGCTTTGACGCTAAAGCCGTGGCTGTCTCTTCGCACCGCCTGGGGATTCAGAGTATGCGAGAGAGAGCGGCAATGTTAGGCGGAACGGTAAGTTTCGCATCCCAGGGCAAGGGGACCAAGATTCTGGTGCAAGTCCCACTTGCCAGCCAGGCTTTCCAGCCCTCAGTGGGGCGGAGGAGAACCTGAAATGCTAGCGCGAAAACACAAGATCAGAGTCATGATCGTGGATGATCACGCAATCCTTCGCGCCGGACTGAAAATGCTGGTCAATGCCCAGCCCGATATGGAAGTTGTCTCGGAAGCTCCCGATGGAGAGAAGGCGGTTCAAGCGGCACGGGAAACGCGGCCGGATGTGGCTTTGCTGGACCTCACCATGCCTCGGGTTGGGGGTATGCAGGCACTGCGGGAGATGGCGCGTAACTGTGGCGAAACCCGCGTGCTCGTTCTCACGATGCACGATGACCCCGCGTATTTGCGATCGGCACTGGCTGCCGGGGCCTCTGGCTACCTGTTGAAAAGGGCGGTGGATGCTGAACTGCTTTCCGCCATAAGAGCGGTGCATCGCGGAGGGGTCTTCGTAGACCCGCGTTTGGCCAACGTTCTTGTCCAGGACGTGCTGACGAAGAGAAGTGCAAAAACTGGTCCCGCACAGCCGGTAAACATCCTTAGCGACCGGGAGCTACAGGTGCTCAGACTCGTCGCCAGGGGTTACACCAGTGCAGAAATAGCGAAACAGATTTTTGTGGGCGTGAAAACTGTTGAAACCTATCGCTCACGTTTTGCTGAGAAGCTCGGCCTTCGGACGCGCAGCGACGTGATTCGCTTCGCGGTGCAAATGGGTCTGTTGACCCCAGAAATACTGGAGAGCGAGCCGGGCGGCCCGGCTCGGTAGGAATCTTGTTTCAGGGCGCTTTTCAGCCTCGATGTTTAGCACAAATTCGCCTCTTGTCAGGGTTTTCCCGGACAAAGCCCTTCATTATTAGCAGCATCCCCGATACCCCGCTTATTGCACGAGCTGCACACTATCGTACAAGCTCAAAAAGTGTAGTTTCCCCGCGAACCCAGGTCACAAGCTGGTCAACGGCAATCGGAGAACAAAGTGATGAGAACGACATCAAATGCCTCCCGCCCACCGCCACATTCTGGAATTTCTCTGGTTGGGATCAAGAAGTTTGGCACGGGTTTTGATCCTGAGACCTTTCTCGCAACAGCCGGCGTCGGCAAGACAGTCGTTAGTCTGAAGAAGAAAGACGCGGCCTTTTCACAAGGCGACCCATCTGACGCTGTGTTCTATGTTAAGAAAGGCAAAATTCAACTCACTATCGTATCCAAGATTGGTAAGGAAGCAACCCTGGGCATCTTGAGTGCGGGAGAGTTTTTCGGAGAAGGCAGCCTGGCTGGACAGCCTTTACGCATGGGATCTGCGATCGCAATGACCGACTGCGAACTCCTGCGCATTAATAAAAAGGAAATGATGCTTGCGCTTCACCGCGAACACGAATTTTCCGACTTGTTCGTAGCGTATCTGCTGGCACGGAACATCCGATACGAAGAGGATTTAGTTGACCAGCTGTTCAACTCCAGCGAAAAGAGGCTAGCTCGGATTCTGCTCCTGCTTGCTCAGTTCGGTAAGGAAGGCGTACACGAGACTGTAATCCCCAAGATGAGTCAGGAGACCCTCGCGGAAATGATAGGCACCACCCGGTCGCGAGTCAGCTTTTTCATGAACAGGTTCAGAAAGCTAGGCTTCATCGACTATGGCGAGAGCGGGATGCATGTTCATAGTTCACTTCTAAGTGTCGTTCTCCACGACTAGTCTCAGATGAGTACGTCAATGTCAGAATCCACTCCGTGAATCTTCTCGGGAACCAAGGAAGTGTCTGGTGTTGCTGGCGCATGGGAGTAAAGACCCTCGCTGGCGTATTCCGTTCGAGCGGATTGTCGACGCCGTGCAGGGTCAATTAGGAAAGACTAACCCCTCTGTCGCAGGCTCACGAAAGGTTCCTGCGGATTTTCAGCCCTCCATGGTGGAGACATCTCCGGCGTCGACGCCCGCTTCTTTTGCCTTCAGGAAACGCCGCAGGATTTTGCCGGATCTGGTCTTGGGCAGCGAGGCCACGAATTCGAGCGAAGATGGCGTTGCGATCGGTCCCAGTTCGCGGCGCACGTGTTCGATCAGCGCGGCGGCTAACGCATCAGTCGCCACGTGATCGGAACGAACCTGCACGAACACCTTAATGGTCTCGCCCTTCATGGCGTCGGGCACGCCAATGGCGGCAGCCTCGGCTACGGCGGGATGCGACACCAATGCGCTCTCGACCTCGGCCGTGCCGATGCGGTGTCCGGCCACATTGAGCACGTCATCGTAGCGGCCGAGCACAGCGATGTATCCGTCTTTGTCTTTGGTGGCGACATCGCCGGTCACATAGCAGCCCGGAATGGTCTGCCAATCGCGTTCGTAGCGTGCCGGGTCGCGCCAGACGGTGCGCAGCATGTGGGGGAAGGGCCGCTTAAGCACCAGGCGCCCGCCGACTCCGGCGGGAGCCGACTTACCGTTTTCGTCTAACACATCGGCTTCGGCTCCGGGGACGGCGATGCCGACTCTTCCGGGACGCATGGCCATCGATGCCGGCGTGCCGAGCGCGGGTCCGCCTAACTCGGTTTGCCACCAATTGTCGATCACGTAGCCCCATTTGCCATCGCCGGCTAGGTGGGTTTGGGCCCAGCGCCAGGCTTCGGGATTCAGCGGTTCGCCCGCGCAGGCGATCACGCGCAGAGTGGTCAGGTCGTGCGCCGCCGGATAGCTTTCACCGAAGCGCATGAACATTCGCAACGCCGTGGGGGCGGTGAACATCTTGGTGACGCCGTAACGCTCCACGATCTCCCATGCAATTCCCGGATTCGGATAGTCGATGGCACCTTCACGGAACAACGTGGTCACGCCCGCGCAGAGCGGGGCATACGTAATGTAGGAATGGCCGACGACCCATCCGATGTCGGACGTGCACCAGAACACGTCGCGCTCGCCCACATCAAAATAGTTCGCCAAATGGTAGGTGGTACCGACCATGTAACCTCCGTGCACGTGGAGCACGCCTTTGGGCTTGCCGGTTGAACCCGAAGTGTAGAGAAGGAAAAGCGGATCCTCGGCGTCCATTTCCTCCGCCGGACAATGGGCTGGAAACTTGAGCAGGGAATTGAAGTCGACTTCGCGGCCGGATAGTTCGATCCCGGTCCGCGAAAATACTACGATCTTCTCGACGCACTCCAGCTTCTCGACCGCTTCGTCGACGATGGCTTTGAGGGCGACGGTCTTGCCGCGCCGGTAGCCCACGTCTCCGGCAATCACGATCTTGGCCTCGGCATCGGTGATGCGGTCGCGCAACGCGGTGTGACCCAGTCCGGCATACACCACGGAGTGAATCGTGCCAATGCGCGCGCAGGCCAGCATCGAGACCACGCCTTCAATCGTCAGGGGCATATAAATGATCACGCGGTCGCCCTTGACCACGCCCAGCGATTTCAATCCATTGGCGAAACGGCACACCAGGCGGTGGAGTTGCCCATAAGTGACGATGCGCTCGGTGCCATCTTCGCCCAGCCAGATAAAAGCGGCGCGATTGCAGCGCTCCGAGTTGGCGTGGCGGTCGAGCGCATTGATGGTGATGTTGGTCTTGGCGCCGGTGAACCACTTATGATGCACACCATCCCACTCCAGCACACGGTCCCACTTGCGCGACCACTCGAACCCGGCGGCGTATTCCGCCCAGAAGGCATCGGGATCTTTCAGTGAGCGCTCGCATTCTCCCGAGAAGTCTTTCTGGAGGACGTTTTGGGCCACGATTTCTGGCGCAGGGTATTCCTGATCCATCACTAACAGGTTGGAGATATTTTCTGGCTTGGAAGTGGTGAGAGCGCTCATGCGGACCTCCCGGAAGTTTGCGGCATCACTCAGTTAGGACGCGTGGATTCTGCATTGAGCGCGATTCCCTGTCTGTGATGCACATCACACGACGATGTGTTTGATAATTCTTACGGAACGGCGCAAATCACATCGATATGTGACCGGCGTCATGGCGCCGTTTTTTTAAAAAACACAGGATTGCGCTCCATGTTCTGATACAATCCGCGACCGAAAGGAGACACCGTCTATGTTGAAGTTGAAATTGTGGTTGTCGAGCCTGTTAGTGGTGGCCATAACGGCTGTGCCGGCGATGGCTGGAAACAACGACGCGAGAACCTCCAATGAGAATGGAGCCAACACGGCGAGTGCAGAAGCTAGCCCCAGTGCGGCTAGCCCAAGTCCAAGCCCAAGTCCCAGCGTCGGATTCAGTGCGACGACGGGCGATGCCAATATCGCGGCATTACTCGGTGTGCTCGTGAAGAAAGGTGTTCTGGCGCCGACCGAAGCAAGCGCCATTCGCAGCGCAGCCCCGGATACCGAGTTTCGTCTCCTGGTGGAAGCGCTAAGCCGGAAGGGATTGCTGAGCGCAGCGGATCTGTCCGCGGCCACGCAACCCGCTGCCGTGGCCGTACCCGTCACGGCTTCGGAAGCTTTCTCGTCGTCGCGGGACAATGCGGAACCAGCGCCGACAACGCAAGCCTCCGCTGCTCCGATGGCGCCTCCGCCACCGCCTCCCGCACCGGGGGTGATCGCGGCGATTGCTCCGCTCCGGGTGTTCCCAGTGGATCCCCCCAAGACCGGCGGTTTAACCGGCATAAAGGTGGGCCCGCTCACGCTTGCGCCTTACGGATTCGTCAAAGCGACCCTCGTCAACGACACCAGCAACCCCAATGGCGATGACTTCCCGTTCCCGGGTATATGGTTGACATCGACGAGTGCTTTCAATACCGGCCCCACCGAAGCTCCAACGTTCCACGTCAAGGCGCGGTCCACCCGCTTCGGAATGAATTTCGAATGGCCTGACATTTCGCCAAAGCTGACGCTGACCGGCAAGATCGAAGGCGACTTCGAAGGCAACTTCAGCGAAGTCGATAACCGCGACGTTTCGTCGATTCGCAGCAATGAACCGCAACTGCGTTTGGCCTACGTCCGTATGGATTACCATGCCAGCGACACCACCGACATCTTCTTCGTAGGCGGACAGGACTGGACGCTTTTCGGATCCGGCGCGCTGCCCAACATTCTGGAAACCACCTTCCTGGGCGCATATTGGGGCGACGTTTACGAGCGTTCGCCACAACTCCTGGGCGGTTTCATCCAGACGCTGAGCAAGGAGCAAAACGTCAAGTTGGAAGGTCAATTTGGGATCATGATGCCTACCTCAAGCCAAATCCTGAAGCTCGGGTCGCTCGGTCTCGGCGCCCAGCTCGGGGAAGGCGAGTACGAGGGCGCCGATTCTGACCGTCCCGAGTGGGAAGGCAGAGCGGCCTTGAGCTTCCAAGTTGACCATGCCAAGGGAGTTGCCCCGGCACAGATCGCTCTGAGTGGATTCCGTGGCACGCGCCAGTCGAATATTCCGTTTTCGTCGTTTTCGACGGCGTTCTGCGCTGCGGCGACCACGTCTGCATACTGCACGGCCTTCCCGAAAGGCTTTACCGATTCCAGCCATCTGTATGGCGGGCAAATCACGCTGCAGGTGCCAACTCGATGGTTCACCCTGGTGGGGAGCGCGTATCGCGGTGGTGACCTGCGCTTCTTCTTCGGTGGCCAAATCAACTCTTACGGCACCGACGTAGCCGGGCTGACCAATGTCGTAGGGCCTTTTGTCACTACCGATGGCGGTCCGTATGCTGTCGCTGGTAACGCTTATCTGGGAATGAACGCGGCTGGGCAGGCCGTGGTCGCTCCACAGAAGGCCATCCGCTCGTTTGGCGGGTTCCTCAACCTTGGGCTGCCGCTTTCGCGGTGGTTCAACGCCGACCCAAAAGGCCACAATGCCGGCTGGCAGCTTTACTTCGACATAGGCAAAGACCAGGTGGTGAATCGTGACCTCAACAATCCCAGCTACGCTAGCGCGACCCTGCCAATGAGCATGGGCAAGATGTTCGCGGCTACTCTCTATTACAAAGTCAACAATTGGTGCCAGTTCGGCATCGAGCAGTCGATCTACGCCACCCGTGGCAAGGACGGCATCCTCCTATACACAATTGAATCGCCTGTCCCCAACTCCAACGAATGGCAAGATCACCGCACCGAGGCCGGGCCGATCTTTACGTTCTAGACCGGTCGTTCTCCTAGACCAACCCTCGACCCCAGCGGGCCAAGACCAGGCCTGCTGGGGGCCGTGGGTTGTACGAGTGATGAAATGGCCAGCGCAGGTTGAGAGCGCTGGCTAGCATAAAGTTGGGGGACGGGCACCACTGGGGCGATGGCCCGTAAGTAAGTCCTGTCCTCCACAGCCTCCTCCAACCAAGGAACCTATTGCGTACGGCGGACCAGGGGATCACAATGTACCGAATCTGCGAACCCAGCTTCCAGAGTCGTTCGCGAAAACCGGGAATGCAAGACTTGCATCCGCAGTACTTTGGAGGAGTTGGCCTGATGGGTATGCGTAGAATTGCGTTCCTCGCGGCGGGTCTGTTGTTGCTGGCCATGTTCGCCAACGCCGCGTCGCGCAGCAACACGATGCGGATCACGGTCCTAGATTCCGAAACTCGGGCGTTGGCCCTTGGCGACAACGGCGTTCCCTTGAATTGCGAACAAGTTACTTTCGATGCGTATTGCCGTTCCACGAGAGCCCCGCAAATGACGAACACTTTGCTGGTTCAGGAAGGCGACGGGCCTCCGTTCCGCATCATCTGCACCATTGAGTCGAGAAATTCCCGCTGCACACCGTTGCCCAAGGGAGAAAGCTTCGACGCTAGAAGAGAAAAGCGCGGCCTCACACTGTACTACGTGGATGACAAGGGAAAGGAGCGAAAGCAGTTCTATTCGCTGGTGGCAGGGAACGCAAAGGCTGATCCCGCGGCGACTGTGACCGCAGCCGCAACTCCGCGAGTCGCGTCCGCCCCGCCGCCGCGTCAGAGTTCGGTGGCACCCGCCCCCGCCCCGCCCGCTGCGGAATTCGCGCAGAATTCCGCGTCCCCCGCGTCCGCCCCGGCCACCTCCGTACCCGAGGTTCTTAGGGGAAGAGTAAAGTGCAATTTCAGTTCGACGCCGTCCGGTGCCGACATCAGCATCGATGGCAAGTATGTTGGGAATACGCCATCTGAGATCAGTATTGGGGTAGGAACGCATGTGGTTGTGTTTTCGCTGGCGGACTTTGCCGAGTGGAAGCGCGAGCTGACGGTTGCGTCGGACTCGGTCGTAAATGTGACGGCGGTCCTGCAAAAGAAGCAGCCTTAACGGGATTGCGGTTGCACAATAAATTGTGCTTCCCCGCGAGGTTGGATCGCTGTATGATGTCGCGCGAAGTTGCGATCTGTTGCGGAGTTGACCCACAGAAGGCAGGCCACCCGCCCGGAGTGGGGGCTGAACGCACGATTGAGGAGAACCGTGTGGCAGAGCTAGCAGATCGGCTTGGGATCGTAGCCTTGTGCGCCTGGTATATCGCCGGCAACGTTGGCAAATACAGTTTCCGAAGGGTAGGTTCTACCGCTTTCTTAGGCTAGAACTCACGTGCGAAAGTGTACACCGGGAAGCGTGACTTCGCCCCCGCGCGAGGACACGCTCTCCGTTTCATCAAAACGGAGATTGAATCCAAAGAACGAGCAGTTCCAGCTTCTCATTACGCATTCTGCAAAGGAGAAAAACTGTGGCTAATGCAAATGTTGCATCCGATCCAGGGGCTCCTGGCATGAGCCGTTGGTGGCGCGTGGTCGGCGGGGTCTCTATGAACCTGGCGCTGGGCTCGCTGTACGGCTGGAGCGTCTTCGTGGCTCCTCTGGAAAAAGAATTTCACTGGAAGCGGGCTGACACCTCCAACGTGTTCATTATTGCGGTGGTAGTTTTTGCGCTGACCTTCATTGTCGCCGGCCGGCTGCAAGACAAGCTTGGGCCTTTCAAGATTTCCCTGATTGGTGCCATTCTGGTGAGTTTGGGCTTCTTCCTCTGCTCTCAGGCCGACAGCCTGACCAAGTTTTTCGTCTTTTTCGGCGTGCTTGGTGGAGTAGGTAACGGTTTTGGTTACGCCACTCCAATTCCCGTCATGTCGAAGTGGTTCCCGGATAAGCGCGGCCTGGCGGTCGGACTCGCGGTGGGCGGATACGGCGCAGGGTCGGCAATCTTTGGCCCGCTCGCCGCGAACTATCTGATCCCCAACTTTGGCTGGCGGACCACGTTCCAGGTTTTGGGCGCGATTTTCTTTGTGATGACCGTCTTTGGTGCTTTCCTGCTGAAGAACCCGCCTGCGGGCTGGCGGCCCGCTGGTTGGACGCCGGCTCCAGCTTCCAAGTCTGCCGCCAGCACTTATGACTTCACTCCGGGTGAGGTGCTGCGTACGCCAACGTTCTACTTCATGTGGGTTGCCTATGCTTTTGGCTGCGCTGCCGGCTTGATGGTCATCAGCCAGTTGGTGCCCTTCGCCAAGAGTGTGGGCATCCCGAGCACCACCCTGGCTGCATATGGCTTGGTGGTGGGGGCGGTGGGCAATGCCTCCGGCCGCATTCTCTCCGCGTGGATGTCGGACCACCTTGGCCGCATCAATGTGCTGCGTTTGATGATCGGCATCTCCATGGTTGCCATGCCTATTCTGTATTTTGTGGGCGGCAATGTGGTGGGACTGTTTGTGATGCTATTCATCGTTTACTGGTGCTATGGCACTCAGCTCTCCGTCAACGCTGCAACCGCGGCCGACTTCTGGGGCACGAAGAACGTGGGCATCAACTACGGCCTGCTTTTCACTGCCTGGGGTGTGGCTGGTCTACTCGGTGGCCGCATCGGTGGATTGCTGTATGACAAATATCACAACTACCAGATGGCGTTTTTCACGGCTGCAGGTCTGGCGGCAGTTGCCTTGGTCTGCGAGATGCTCGCGAAACGTCCATCCGCGCCGGAAGGGCTGGCTGGAAGGAAGGCTGCGTAAGCTTCGAGCAGCGATTGCACCGGATGTTCCATGGTATCTGCCTCGAACGGGGCGCGAGGGCGCGGTCAGCCACCAGCGTCCCGTTTAAGGCGCAGCAGCAGCCGGTTTTCTTAGAAAGATTGACTCCGCCAACCGAAAGTGCGGTGACGGAGAAGAGCTCGTGTAACTCACAAATTTAGCGATATAAGGGGTAACCAATATGGTTGAAATACGTCCGAAACCACAAATCGTGAGCGAGGCCACCGAGGCTCAGATTGCAGTCCATTGGCGGGAAGAGGAATATTATTATCCTCCCGCGAAATTTGTCGGCCAGGCGAATCTGACCGACCCCTCCATCATTGAGCGCTTCAGCGAAAAGAATTACCCCGAATGCTTCCGGGAGTACGCCGATCTGCTGGACTGGGACCAGTACTGGCACACCACGCTCGACACCAGCGATCCGCCGTTCTGGAAGTGGTTCGTGGGCGGCAAGATCAACGCTTCCTACAACTGCGTCGACCGGCACCTTGAAAAATACAAGAACAAGGCTGCGCTGATTTTTGTCCCGGAGCCGGAATCGGAAGCAACCGTATCCGTTACCTACCGTGAACTTTACGTGCGAGTGAATGAATTCGCGGCGCTGCTGCGGGATTACTGCGGTCTCAAGGCCGGAGATCGGGTCACGATTCACATGCCAATGGTTCCCGAGTTGCCCATTACCATGCTGGCCTGTGCTCGCCTGGGGGTGATCCACTCGGTTGTGTTCGGGGGCTTCAGCGGCGAGGCTTGCGGCATGCGTGCGGCCGACTCGCAGAGCCACGTCCTGATCACCATGGATGGTTACTACCGCAATGGCAAGCTGCTCGATCACAAAGCGGGCGCTGACATCGCGCTGGAAACCGCGAAGAAGGAAGGCCATGTAGTGAACAAGGTCCTGGTCTGGAGACGGCACCAGGGCCAGAATGCGTCGGCTACCCCGTTTGTCAAAGGGCGCGACGTTTGGGTTGACGAGATTCTCCCGAATTACTCCGGCCAAATCGTGCCTCCCGTTCCCATGGATGCGGAAGCACCGCTGTTCCTCATGTACACCAGCGGCAGCACCGGCAAGCCGAAAGGCTGCCAGCACCGCACCGGCGGCTACCTTTCGTATGTGGCCGGCACCTCGAAGTACATTCAGGACATTCATCCCACGGATGTGTACTGGTGCATGGCTGACATCGGCTGGATCACGGGCCACTCTTATATTGTGTACGGTCCGCTGGCGCTAGCCGCTACCAGCGTGCTCTACGAAGGTGTGCCGACTTATCCCGACGCCGGCAGAGTGTGGAGAATCGCCGAGCGCCTGGATGTCAACATCTTCCACACCTCACCCACGGCGATTCGCATGTTGCGCAAGTCGGGTCCCGATGAGCCCACCAAGTACAACTATCATTTCAAGCACATGACCACGGTCGGTGAACCCATCGAGCCCGAGGTCTGGCGCTGGTATCACGACGTGGTCGGCAAGAGCGAGGCGGTGATTGTCGACACCTGGTGGCAAACCGAAAACGGAGGATTCCTCTGCAGCACCAAGCCGGCGCTCGATCCCATGAAGCCGGGAAGCGCGGGTCCGGGCATGCCGGGAATTTTCCCCGTGATTATCGATGAAAACGGGCAGGAGGTCTCGGCTGGATCGGGGAAGGCGGGCAACATCTGTATCCGCAACCCCTGGCCCGGAATCATGCAGACCATCTGGGGCGATCGCGACCGCTTCGTTACCCAGTATTACGCGAAATACTGCAAGGACCGCAACAGCAAGAGATGGCAGGACTGGCCATATTTTGCGGCGGACGGTGCCGTGCTCGCGATCGACGGCTATTTCCGTATCCTCGGACGCGTCGATGACGTCATCAACGTGGCTGGGCACCGCCTGGGCACCAAGGAAATCGAGTCGGCGTGCCTGACGGTTCCCGAAGTAGCCGAAGCGGCAGTGGTGCCGGTGGTGGATGAGATCAAGGGCCGTGTGCCCGAGGTCTATATCGCGCTGCAGCCGGGGGTACAGGCCAGTCAGGAGATCATCGACAAGGTCAACAAGGTGATCGAAACCATGATTGGCAAGATTGCCCGTCCGAAGCATATCCACATCGTTCCGGATATGCCCAAGACGCGTTCCGGCAAGCTCATGCGCCGTGTTCTCGCCGCTCTCTCCAACAACATGAGCACGGGAGACATCACGACCTTGGCCAATCCTGACGTGGTGGAAAAGGTCCGGGAACTGGTCCAGGGCAAAGAGAAGGTGGCGGTGGCAGATGGTCCCGAAGACCTGAAGCGATTCGGAACCGAGGAGTAGGAAACGCGTTGAGAACAACCGCAGGGGCAAACCTGGGGGAATTCGCCAGGTTTGCCTTTGTTTTTTCTCCACAGCTGGACACGCTATGGCAACAGCCCTAACACTCCCACCCCGTTGCTTGTGCCCACATACACTTTGCCGTTCGCAATTGTCGGAGTGATGAATTTGTTTCCGTTTCCAAAGTGGTCGCGTCCGCCGGCCGCCTGATTCGAGTTATATAACTCCACCGTGAGATTATGCGCGTTGTAGGCGTGCAGCACCGCGGGCGAGGAATTCTCCGTTGCCCAAAGGATCAGATTGCTTGCCGAATTTCCTGAAATGCTGGGCGTGGCGCCGGGGAATCCGAAATGCGTGCTGGTCGCGGATGCAGGCGTGGAATTCAGCTGGCCGTTGGCGTAGAACGAGAATGCTTTGATCGTGTCGTTCACCGCTCCGTAGTAAATGCTATTGGCAGCGAATGCCGGCGCTGAGAACACCTGTCCGCTCAGTGCGCCGGTCACTTCCTGATAAATCTGGTTGTTGTTCGGATTAAACTTCCCCATGTTAGCCCGGTTCGCCAAATAGATGTTCGCATCTTTACCGGCGCCCACAACCAGTTCGTGCACCACGCCGTTGGAGTCTTTGAAACTCGGCACGACCATCGCGCCTCCCGACCCCAGGTCCTCGTCCGCATCCGATTCGCTCACTGTGTTGTACATGTTGAAGTAGTCGGATACCGCCAGTTGGTCTTTCTTGGTCGAGAGTTTCATGATCGCGTTCCCATAGTCGCCATTCGCCGGGAATCCGTTGGCATCCAAGGTGGTGTCGAAAGTGCCATTGGCGTCGAGAAAGTAGATATTTTCGCCGGAATCCGCCGCCAGTCCTGCACCGGCAGCCCAGATCGCGCCTTCCGATCCATTCGGCGTTACGTTGAGCACGGATTGCTGCTTCAAGGTTGTTTCGTTGTAGCTGATAATCCATCCCGTATACGGACGGTCGTCGCAATGGGAAGCCCACGACGTATAGACAATATGATTGAGCAGCAAGAGCCCCGCTCGCTCTTTATATTGTTTGGGGTCGAAAATCACGTACCCACCCTGGCTGTTATCGCCGGTCCCGGGGTACTGGGCGACGACATCGACTGGCCCGCCAAATTCTTCCAATCCGCTGGTGATATCGAGCGCATGCAGCCGCTGATGGTAGTTGCCGTTTGAGTCCTTACTCATGGCGACCACATAGATCGTGCCATGCGGTCCGGCTGTAAGATCGATCACCGGAGTCGAGGTAACTCCGATTTGCGGCGTGACCTGCGAACAGCCGCGGTTGTCCGACGGAGTTTCACCACCGGCAAGCATCGTCACTTGCCACAGGACTGATCCGTTGTCCGCGTCCGCTCCGTACACTGTGTCATTTTCGGTGGCCACAAACAGCACGTTGTGCGTGCCCTTTGCCGGGATGCTCACGTTCGGCGCATAGAGGGGCTGCGCGTCTACCAATCCGTCCGTAGGGATTACGAACAACTTCCCAAATGTGTTGGAGTTCACGTTCTTGAGCGTGAGCGACGTCTCGTTCGAATTCCGTCCGGTTCGCTGGATGTCATTGTGATAAGTTAGGACACCCTTGAACGCAGGCGCCGCTCCCACCAGCATGTCGCCACGGAAAATCAGCACCGCAAGGAGGGATAGAAACAAAATGGAAGTTGAGAGCAAAACAATTCGCGCAGGCAGGGATCGTCTCATATTCACCTCGAGATTTTGATCCGGAGTTCAGGTCCGGATTTAGAACTGGTGGTTGCCAGATTTCGAGACGATGCGGTGCGTCTGTTGATTCTATCCCATCAGCGGGCCAATGCGGCGCGCAGATGGGGTATCCTTGACGTTTCCGAGACGACTCCAATACATTCAAAGGCTGGGATCGATCCGATCCGCAGCGTATTCTCCGCATTCAAATTGAATCTTGACGAGGTACTCATAGCATGACCGTGAAAAAGAACGTGGCTCGCAAAACAGCACTCAGGCAAAAAGCGCAGTTGATGTCAGGTTCGGAAATTGAACGCACGCTGGTGCGTCTGGCTCACGAAATCCTCGAAAAGAATGGCGGCGTAGACGGCTTGGGGCTGGTCGGAATCCGCCGCCGGGGAGTTCCCATCGCCGAGCGGCTCGGCAAAATGATTCAGCAAGTGGAAAAGAAGAAAGTTCCCGTGGGCACGCTCGATATCACCTTCTACCGTGATGACCTCTCCACGCTCGGTCCCAAGCCGGTGGTGCAGGAAACGGAAATCGGTTTTTCCATCGAAGGCAAGAAGATCGTGCTGGTCGACGACGTGCTCTACACCGGACGCACAACGCGTGCCGCTCTCGATGCCCTTTTTTCGCACGGACGTCCGAGCCTGGTGCAGTTGCTGGTGTTGATCGATCGCGGCCATCGCGAGTTGCCAGTAGAAGCGACATTCATCGGCCGGACCGTTCAGACCACGGCGAGTGAGGTGATCGAGGTCAAGCTGACCGAGATCGATGATGCGGAAAAAGTGCTGCTGATGGAGCGGTAACCTCCAGGAACCTCTTGGACTTTGTCATCCTGAGCGAAGCGAAGGACCCGCTGTCACGCACGCTGCAACGAAGCAGGTCCGTCGCTTCACTCCGGATGACAATTCGGGAAGTTGGCGCTCGCGAACCTCCCGGCGCGGGGCCATCGTAGGCCGCTAAGCTTTGTCCCGCGCACTCCACTCCGCGTCGAACCGCGCTCGGTCATAGAAAGACTTCTGCGTTCCCACTCCGGTAGTCGAAAGGCCAGCGTAAAGGTTGGCGCGCCGGACGGCTTCCTGCTCCGGCAGACCCTCGCCGAGGAAAGTAGCGAAACTGCCGATAAAAGCGTCCCCGGCTCCGGTTGAATCCACGCTGTTCACGCGGAAGGCGGGGAGGTGCTCCATGCCTTCTTTTCCGGCCAGCAGCGAGCCATTTGCGCCCAGAGTGATAATCACCCGCCGTATGCCGCTCGCGAGCAGTTTGCCGGCACAGTGCTTGGCGTCATCCACGTTGCGAACCGGCAACCCGGAAATTGCCTCAGCCTCATGCTCGTTGGGCACAAAATAATCGAGATCCGCGACCGCCTTGATGTCAATCGGCTGCGCCGGGGCCGGATTTAAGATGCACCGAATTCTATTTTTCCGCGCGAACTTGATGGTGTAGTAGACGGTCTCCAGCGGAATCTCGAATTGCAGAACGATGCAGTCGGCCCCCTTCAGCGTTTCGGCTGCGGCGTCCACGTCGGCAGGTTTTAATGTGTCATTGGCGCCTTTGACCACGATGATCCGATTCTGACCGGACGGATCGACGAAGATCGGAGCGACTCCGCTGGACACGCCGCTAACCTGGCGCACATGCGTGGCGTCGATGCCCAGTTTTTCAAAGTTCTTGATGGTGGAGGGCCCGAAGAGATCATCCCCAACTCGCGCCACCATGAAGACTTCGGCTCCGCAGAGCCGGGCGGCTACGGCCTGATTCGCGCCTTTTCCGCCGAACCCCAGATCAAATTTCTGGCCGAAGATGGTCTCTCCGGGCTTGGGAAACTGATCGGCGAAGGTGGTCAGATCGACATTGGCACTACCCACTACCGCTATACGAGGACGCTTCGTCATAGTTTTCGCTTCAAAACACAAGTTCGAAGTTAGGAAGGCAGAGTTTAGTCAGCAGATGGTTGCGTGTCAACCTTGCACCAACTCCATAGCCTCGGTTCTGGAAGCGGTTACCCCTGGGGACACAGAGTTACACGGAGGGACAACAATCTCCCTGGGTAGCACTATGGTCATCGCTTTCTTTGCCGCCGCAATCTCATTCATCTGGCATCCGCCCGCACACTTGAGTATCCTCTTGGTGATGGCCACGGTTTCATTGACCGAACTGTTGGGCTCGACAGTCTATGACGCCTCCGGCGCCGCCAGCGGCCGGGTGCGCGAGGTGGCCCTTGCTCCTCAGGAGGACCGGTCTCGGGTTGCCTCGCTGATCGTCAAAACGCCGGCGGGAAATCGCATGCTGCCCCTGACGGCCGTTTCCGCGATCAATGGCGGTATTCGCGCTTCCAGTGCGTCCGCGGATTGGGCGGCGGCAGATGGCTCCGAAGGACTGTTGTTGCTGAGTCGCGATCTCCTCGATCAGCAGGTGATTGACGTGCATGGCCGCAAGGTTGTGCGCGTGAATGACGTCGATTTTTATCATGACATCGCGCAGAATCACTCCGTTCTAAGAGTAGGCGGCGTGGATGTGGGCGCGCGCGGCGCGGCTCGCCGCCTGCTCAAGGGCATTGTTCCGGCGGCTGCCTTGCGGGCTTTGCTTGTGCGAATCCCCGCCCGCGATATTCCCTGGGACTTCGTGGATCTGATCGAAACCGATCCTGCCCGGCGCGTCCGGCTGAAGATTTCGCATGAACGCCTGGCCAGACTGCATCCCGCCGACATTGCCGACATTGTGGAGGAGTTGGCTCCGGATGAGCGCGAAGCGGTGTTTGAGACACTCGACGAGGATGTCGCCGCCGGGGCGTTGGAAGAACTCGAACCCAAGGTACAGAAGTCCGTCGTGGAGTCGCTCGATTCCGACCGTGCCGCCGACATTGTCGAGGAGATGGAGCCCGACGCGGCTGCCGACCTCCTGGGGGACCTCTCCGACGAGCGGTCGGAGGAGATCCTGGTGCAGATGGAGCCCGAAGAACGCCAGGAAGTTACCGAACTCCTCGAGTTCAAGGAGAATACAGCTGCTGGTCGCATGACCACCGAGTATATTGCGCTGCCGGTGACGGCCACCGCCCAGGACGCCATCGAGGCCATGCGAGTTTTCGAGGGCCGCATGGAAAACATGAGCACCATTTACCTGATGGATTCTCATGGCACGCTGGCGGGCGCGGTGCCACTGGTGAAGATCGTTCTGTCGCCCCCCTTGACTCCGCTATTGGCTTTAGGCCATGAGCCCCTCATTTCCTGCCACGAAGACGCCAAAGAGAACGAGTTCGCAGAACTTTTCGATAAGTATAATCTGCTGACCTTGCCGGTGATCGACGAGCAAAACCATCTCACCGGCGTGATTACGCCGGACGACGTGATCGCGATGCTTCGGGCCAAGCTGTAGCCGGTGTCGTCGCTTAGCGCCTCGTACAAAAGTTACCCATTTTTTCAGATTCGCCTATCCAGACCACGCGTGCAGCATTTATTCTGATCGTTCGGTTTTGCCAAATTGACCGTCCTTGTGGCCTGTACGCATGAAATTCCTGAGAAGTTGGAAGGTCCGGCTCCTGTTGTTTCTTGCCGTCGTGGGGCCGGGCTTCATCACCGCGAATGTCGACAACGATTCCGGCGGAATCCTCACGTATTCGCAGGCCGGCGCGCAGTTTGGTTACACGCTGTTGTGGACGATGATTCCGATCACGGTCGCCCTGATCGTGGTGCAGGAGATGTGCGCCCGCATGGGAGCGGTTACCGGCAAGGGCCTGAGCGATTTGATCCGGGAAGAATACGGACTGCGTATTACGTTCCTGATGATGCTCGGCATTCTGATCACAAATTTCGGCAACGTGATCACGGAATTTATCGGCATTGCAGGCAGCATGGAGTTGTTCGGGGTCTCCAGGTATATATCGGTGCCGATCTGTGGCGTGATCGTCTGGCTGATCGCCGTCAAGGGGCAGTACAAGAGCGTGGAGAAAGTCTTTCTGGCAGCCTCGTTCTTCTATATCACCTACATATTTGCTGGAGTGCTGGCCAAACCGGCGTGGATTGAGGCCATGCGGGCCACCGTAAAGCCCCCCGCGCTAGCGGTCTTCAAGCAGGGATCGTACCTCTATATGGTGATCGGAGTGGTTGGAACCACGATCGCGCCGTGGATGCAGTTCTATCTGCAGTCGTCGGTGGTAGAAAAGGGAGTCACGCGGCGGCAGTACAAAGCCTCGCGGCTCGACGTGATTGTAGGCTGCATTTTTACCGATGTGGTGGCGTGGTTCATCATTGTGGCGTGCGCGGCCACGCTCTATCTGCATGGCGTGCGCGACATTCGCGACGCCGCCGACGCGGCGCAAGCGCTGCGTCCACTGGCGGGCGACTGGGCGTACATACTATTTGCGCTCGGGCTTTTCAATGCGTCGCTGTTTGCGGCTTCCATTCTTCCGCTCTCCACGGCCTTCACGGTCTGTGAAGGATTGGGCTTTGAATCGGGAGTGGAACGCAAGTTCGCCGAAGCCCCCGCTTTTTACTGGCTTTATACGGCGCTCATTGTGGCCGGCGGAGCGGTGGTACTGATACCGGGGCTCCCGCTGATCAAGATCGCCGTCTTTTCGCAAGTGGTGAACGGCGCGGTCTTGCCGTTCGTGCTGATTTTCATGCTGTTGCTGATCAACAAGAAGGAACTGATGGGCGAATTCGTAAATAAGCGCACGTTCAACATCATCGCCTGGGCGACTACCGCGATCATGATTGGATTGACGGTCGTTTATGTCTACGGCCAGGTGCGCGGGGGCGCGGGCTAGACAAAGGCATCCACCGCTGAGATCGCGGAATGCACAGAGCACACTAGGGCAGTTTCCCGCTCACTCTGCGGTTAACGGTTTTGGAGTTTACAGTATCTTCCCCGCCGCCAGATCTTTCACCAGCCCCAGATCGGCTTCAAGAAAATCCAGCTTAAGTAATTCCTGCCGCGGGACCCAGCGAATTTCGCGAAAAATCCGGTTCTCGATTTCGCCCTGGAAGTGGCGCACCTCGAAGAACCGCAGCTCCACCGAGCCGCCGCCTGGGTACTCATGGACAATGCGGGCGACCTCTACTCCGACATCGGCCACGATCCCGAGTTCTTCCTCCAACTCCCGGCGCATGGCGTCGCGCGGCTGTTCGCCCTCTTCGATCTTGCCTCCAGGAAATTCCCATTTGAGCGGCATGGGCTGGTGCCGCGTTCGCTGGCAGGCGAGGATGAGGTCATCTTTCACAATCAGCGCGGCTACGACTCGTTTCATGGACGAAAAAACGCCTCTGGCTGCTAGCTTCTGGCTTCTAGCAAGCGGAGTTTTACGGGTGGTTGCCAGCGGCTAGCAGCCAGGAGCTAGACGCTGGAGCATTCGGTTCAGGCGCTCTCCAGCCGCTTGCCGACGAGCTGCGCGCAATACTCAACCAATTCCCGGTCTTCGAACCCAAATGCCGCCGGGAAGTGACTGTCGATATCGAGTTCGCCAGCGACCTTGCCGTTCACAAAGACGGGCACCACAATCTCCGACTTGGTTTCGAGCGAGCAGGCAAGGTAGCGCGAGTCCTTCATCACGTCGTCCACTACCACCGTCTTTCCCGAAGAAGCCGCGGCGCCGCAGATGCCCTGGTCCAGAGGAATACGGGTGTGCGGAGTCATTGCTCCCTGATAATGTCCAAGCACCAGCATGGGGGGATTGGCTCCCGGTTCGAGCATGTAGAAGCCGACCCAGTTGTACTTCAACATTTCCCGGTTCAGCAGAACCGTGATGGCTTCCATTAACTGATTCGCGGAGCCCGCTTCAGTAGTCAAACGGTCGGCAAGTTTGCGAACTTCGTCGGTCTTGCGGGGATTTGAAATGAAACTCATGATGCTAATCCTAAACCAAGGCGCTGCGTTTTATCTTGACCGCGGTAATTGCAGAGCTGGTACCGGAGTAATGGGCCGGAGTCCGCGGTGCGGGCCGAATATCGTTGGATGAATCGCGCCCGCCAGCGCGTGCAACCCCTTTACCAACGTGGGCGCGGGCGTATTCAGAAGCTCGTCGGAGATGCAATACACCCGCGAGTTTCGCACCGCCGTGGCGTCTGCCCAACCTCTTTCCGTGGCGGAAGCTATTTTTTCCAGCGGGACTCGATCTCCCGCGCCGCACCAGGCGGCGATGATGACTTCCGGGTCGAGGCGGGCGATCTCCTCAGCCGAACACTGCGCGCCCGGTTTGCCCAGGAATTTGCCGCCCGCAGCGTCGACCAGCTCCGCTACCCACGGTTGCGATGCGATGATTGGCTTACCCCATTCCTCGCAGAAGACGCGCTTTCGGGGAAGGCTTGCAGTTTGGCGACGCACGTCTTCAATGGCTGCTTTCATGTCGGAAATCACCTTTGCTCCGCGCTCGCCCGCGCCGACCGCGCCG
>CAVZUP010000160.1:0-7414 GCA_963778255.1 uncultured Acidobacteriaceae bacterium | reverse complement strand
TCCGAAGTAAAACGTCTGGAGGCAGTCATCGGCTACCTGGAAGCCATTCTGCCGGGATTGCGCCGGGCCGCCAAGGCACGCTGGAACTGAATGCAGCCATTAGCCTTCAGCCGTCAGCTTTCAGTTAAACCCGCGCTCCGAGAGCTGACAGCTCCCATAGCGGTATAATCCGCCTAAGGCTGTTCCCGTGGGGGTTCCATCATGAGTTTTGCCCGGACTCTAGGCGAATTGCGCCAAAGTCCTTTCACTGCCCAGCGTCTGGGTTCACGACATGTCAAAGATGAGCTCCGCGAAAACCTGATGACGCGGCTGCGCGAAGGTGGCCCGATATTTCCTGGCATCGTCGGTTACGACGACACCGTGGTGCCGCAGATCGTGAACGCGATCCTTTCGCGCCATAATTTCATTTTGCTCGGCCTGCGTGGACAGGCAAAGAGCCGCATCCTAAGAGCGCTGACCGCTCTGCTCGACCCGCAGATGCCGTACATCGCGGGTTGTGAGATCCACGACAATCCCTACGCGCCGATCTGCCGCCGCTGCCGCGACCTGATCGCCAAAGAAGCAGACGCCACTCCCATTGCCTGGTTGACGCCCGAGCACCGCTACGTGGAAAAACTGGCCACGCCCGATGTCACCATCGCCGATCTCATCGGCGATATCGATCCCATCAAAGCGGCCCGTGGCGGCCACGAACTGTCGAGCGAGTTCACCGTGCACTACGGACTGCTTCCCCGAGCCAATCGCGGAATCTTCGCCATCAACGAACTACCCGATCTAGCTGGCAAGATTCAAGTCGGACTCTTCAACATCATGCAGGAAGGCGACGTGCAGATTAAGGGATACCCCATTCGCCTGCCGCTCGATGTGGCGATCGTGTTCAGCGCAAATCCAGAGGACTACACCGCCCGCGGCAAGATCATCACGCCGCTAAAAGACCGCATCGGATCGGAAATTCGCACCCACTATCCCGCCACGGTTGAAGAGGGCATTGAAATTACCGCGCAGGAAGCCTGGCTGAGCCGAACAAATGACGGGAGCGGGTCACAGGTACGGATCCCGAAGTATGTGAACGAAGTCATCGAGCGCATCGCTTTCGCGGCGCGCGACGACAAGAAGATCGACAAGCGCTCCGGCGTAAGCCAGCGCCTGCCGATTTCGGCCATCGAAAACGTGGTTTCGAATGCCGAGCGCCGGGCCCTGACGCACGCGGAAACATTGGTCGTGCCCCGCATCAGCGACATCTACGCCGCGCTGCCGGCCATCACCGGCAAGCTTGAGCTTGAGTACGAAGGCGAAATGAAAGGTGCCGACCACGTAAGCCGGGAGCTGATCCGCACCGCGGTGGCGAAAACATTCGACACATATCTGCACGGCGTCAACCTGAATCAAGTGGTGCAGTGGTTCGATCTCGGAGGAGAGATTCAACTCGGCGATAACGCTGGAGCCCAGGAAGTCCTTCGGGGGTTGAACCAGATCCAGGGCCTGATGGAAAAGATTGTCAAACTAAACGTCGGCCCGAAAGACGCCGCCGAGATGCAGGTATCGGCAGCCGAGTTTGTCCTGGAAGGCCTGCACGCCCACAAGAAGATCGGCCGCAACGAGGAGCGGGTATTTACCGCAGGCGAGAAGCCGCCGAAAAAACAAGAGCGAGTCTTCGAGCCGGAGGAGCCAGGTTTCGGAAGGAAACGCGGGTTTAACTAGCGGGCGAGAACAGTCGGTGGTCGTTAGTCGTTAGCCGTTCGGACACCCGACTAGGTTTAGGCTCTGAGGCACACGACAATAAAGGCGTGAAGCGAATGGCGAACAGCGAACGACGAACGACGAACGACCAACGGCCGCAGCGATGAAACGCATCCGCTACAGCAAATACGTCCCCGACCCCGCCAGCGAAATGAGCATGGAGGATCTGCTCAGCGCGCTCTCCGACTATTTCCTGCAAAGCGGATTCAACGACAATTTCTGGTATGAACTCCCCGAAGGCGAGCAGACTCTGGACGAATTAAGGCGCGCTCTGGAACAAGCGCTGCTCAACGGCGAGATGTTCGACGAAGAAATGCGCGACCGTCTCCAGCAGATGCAGATGGAAGGGGAATTCGACGAGCTGATCGAAAAACTGATCGAGCGCATGCAGCAGGAAGACTACATTTCCATCGATGGTCCGCACGATCCCTCGAAACAATCAAGCGTAGGCGGACAAGTAGGGGAAGCGCAGCAGGCAAAGTTCGAGATCACCGACAAGAGCCTCGACTTTCTGGGATTTAAAGCCCTGCGCGACCTTCTGGGTTCGTTAGGCAAGTCCAGTTTCGGACGTCACGACACGCGTGACATGGCCACCGGCATCGAATCCAGCGGCGCGTCAAAGCCGTATGAATTTGGCGATACCCTGAACCTGGATATAACGGCGACGCTTTCAAGCGCGATTCACCGCGAAGGCCTGGGGCTCCCGCTGAATCTCGAATACCGCGACCTGCAGGTCCATCAGTGCGAGTATCAATCCTCATGCGCGACGGTGCTGATGCTCGACTGTTCGCACTCGATGATTCTCTATGGCGAAGACCGCTTCACTCCGGCAAAGAAAGTTGCCATGGCGCTCTCGCAGTTGATCCGCACGCAGTATCCCGGGGACTCCCTGTCGCTGGTCCTCTTCCACGATTCCGCGGAAGAAGTCCCGCTCTCGCAACTGGCCAGGGTGAAAGTTGGTCCGTACTACACCAACACGCGTGAAGGCCTGCGCATGGCGCAACGCATCTTGCAGCGCCAGCGAAAGGACATGAAACAGATTGTCATGATCACCGATGGCAAACCGTCCGCGCTAACGCTCGAAGACGGCCGTATCTACAAGAATGCCTTCGGACTCGATCCGCTGGTGGTCAGCCAGACGCTGGAAGAAGTTTCAAAATGCAAGCGCGCCGGCGTCCTGATTAACACCTTCATGCTCGCCTCCGACTACGGCCTGGTGCAGTTCGTGCAGAAGGTGACCGAGATGTGCCGAGGCAAAGCCTACTTCACCACGCCGTATACGCTAGGCCAATATCTGTTGATGGATTACATGTCGCGCAAGACGAAAACCATCCACTAGAACGTGGATTGCGAGAGCCAGAGGTCGGATTACAGAAGTAATACCTCGGGTGTGTCCTGAGCACAGCTTCGCGGTAAGATGCTTGCAAGAACTTCCGTACGGAGACGTTATGAAACGAATTGCTGCTTTCCTGCTGCTGGTCATTTTGAGTTTCGCAGGCGCGATGCCGGTCCAGGCGCAGCGCATCAGCCCCGAAGAAAATGCGCGTCAATCCCGCAAGGCGATCAAGAAGCAGCAAAAGATGTTGAACAAAGCCAACAAGAAACAGCGCAAAGCCATGAAGAAATTCGCCAAGGCGCAGCGCAAGGCGAACAAAAAGGCCAACCGCCGCTATCGGAACTAGCGGCATCCCACCCCTCGAAGCGCAGAGGTTACGCGCGACTCAGCGATTTGCCAAAACTGGTACCTGCCGAGCCTTTAGCAGGTGCTCGTCGGCAGTTACCAGCGTCAGATCGAATACGCGCGCCGTGGCCACCAGAAAACGGTCGGCGGGGTCGCGGTGGGGAAGTTGCACGCGGGCGGTCTCTTGCGCAACCTGGTACGTGATCGGAGCTTCCCGCATAGGCACTGCGTCCAGCGTATTCGTAATCCAAGCCTGAGGATTAGGGTGCAGGGTCAGCCTTTGCTTCTGGCAAAGGGTCAGCACCTCCCACAACGAGATAGGCGAAAGCCACAGTTCGTTGCTGGGATTCTCCAATGTGGACGTTAGCCGGGTAGCGAGACGCGCTCGGTCCAGCGTGCTCCACACCCAAATATGAGTATCGAGTAGCAGTCTCATCCGCGCAGGGCTTCCCAGTCGTCTTCGTCGCTGGCCGGAGAAACGATGTCGCCGTTGATCTGACCGGTGCCCGCCAAAGAGCCTACCCATTGCCTCGGCTTCCTCGATGTATAAGGAGGGACGACCTCAGCCACCGGCTCGCCGAAACGCGTGACCAGAACTGGCTTCCCGGTCTTGCGGACGCTCTCAAGCACGGCCAGGCAAGTAGCTTTGAATTTGGAAATGGCAATTTCTTCCATGAAGTGACTCCTTTCATAGAATACTATGGTCAACGACCATGGTCAAAGCAATTTTTCAACTGCCGTATTGATCCGCTAATTCATCACAAATCCACAGTGACCGCCCGCACAGCCGCCTGATCTCATCCGCGCTACGCTAATTTCACTCCCAGGACCGTTCCCGGTCCCGTTCCCTCCAGAAAGAGCTCGCTATGCGTGCGTCTAGACGCGTGTTGGCCGCTGCGCTTCTTTGTTTCTCGAATCTCTGCCTGCCGATCTTGGCAGCAGCACAATCGTCCGATCAAGTCATTGCCGAGCGCATTCTCGGTCCCCAATGGAGACAGCTTTCGCGGCGCGCCGGGATGATTTTCGCGGGCACGGTGCTCGCTACCGGTCCCGAGCCTGTAGCGACCGTCGGTCGTACACTTCCCGGCGCAATTCCAGCAATCCAATTGCGTTTACGCGTGGATGCCGCGATTGCCGGAGTCGAACACGGACAAGTCCTTACCATTCGCGAGTGGACCGGCGCGCAGTCCATGCATCGTCCGATGAACCCAGGCCAGCACATTTTGCTCTTCTTATATCCGCTGAGTCGATTGGGCCTCACCAGCCCTGTGGGTGGTTCGCGGGGCCAGGTCTTTCTTGACCCGAGCGGAAAGAACGTGTCGAGGAGCGGCGGCGTCAGCGTTCTTCAACTGGAGCGCGCCATCCGCCGTGCCCGCAGTGAAGAAGAGCAGTGAAGAAGAGTGAAGAGGAGTCATCGTGCCCAGCCGAATCTCGATCTTAGCCGCGTTTCTCGTGTGCGCCGCCGTTGCCAGCCAAGCCGGTGGTCCGGCGTTCATAGCCGGCTCCGGCTACAACGCCGGAGTCGAAGGCCAGCCGCTGATTTGGGCGAATGACTCGGTGCAGTACTTCACCGACCAGGGCAATCTAAGCCCGATCCTGACCGGCGTCCAGGCCGATGCTCTCGTCGCCACGGCTTTCAGCACCTGGACCGGCATCTCCGGTGTTGCCCTCACCGCGACCCAGGGCGGTCATCTCGCCGAGGATGTAAACGGCAGCAACATCCAAACCAACGGCGGCGGAGTCGTTACCGCCCCCGCCGACATTACGTCCTCAGCGACGGCCACTCCCGTTGGAATTGTTTACGACTACGACGGAAGCGTCACCAACGCACTTCTCGGCGAAGGCGCTGGCGGCGCGAGCGATTGTTTCTTCAACGCCGTCTACGGCGGACCTGACAATTTCTCTGCCGCCGGAAACATCGTGCACGCGCTGGTGGTGATCAACGGAGTCTGCGCCGCCACCAGCGCGCAACTCCCGGATGTGCAATACCGTCTGTTACGCGTGCTGGGGCGCGCCATCGGCTTGGGATGGTCGCAGGCCAACCTCAACGTGCAGACGCAAAATCCGCCTCCAACCAGCGCCGATTTTGCCGGGTTCCCAGTGATGCACTTTACCGATTCGATGAGCTGCGTGCCCATCACCGTCTGCTACCCCAATCCCGGCGTCCCCGCCATGGACGACATGAACGCGCTGGCCCGGCTTTATCCCGGCAGCGCGCAGACATCGGGCCGAATCTACGGCAGTGTCTATTTCACCGACACCTCTGGGAGCCACGCGCAACCGATGCAAGGCGTCAACGTGGTCGCTCGGCTGATGGTTTCGGGCCAGCCCTCGCGCCAGTACGTCGCAACTTCGGTTTCGGGATTCTCGTTCTGCGGCAACGCCGGCAACATGATCGATGGCTACCTCGACCCAACCGGCCTTCCCTATAACCGCTGGGGATCCGACGATCCGGCGCTCGAAGGCTTCTTCGATTTCGGCCAATTGCCTATTCCTGCCGGGCAATCCACCGCCCAGTACCAGCTAAGCGTGGAGGCTCTCGACCCGTACTGGTCCCTAGGCGTTGGACCCTATGCCCCCACGCAGGTGACGCCCTCGGGCACGTTCGCTCCGATTGTGGTCACTATGTCGAATGGGTCGGAAGACTACGAGCAGATTCTGATGCTGCAAGATGAAGTCGCGCAAGCGCATCCCGGGAGCGGATCGACCTACGCAAATCCAGCCGCGCTTCCGCTGGGTGGAGCCTGGGGATCGTGGATCTCCGGCTACGGCAGCGTCGATTTTTTCCAGTTCACGGCGCAAGCCAATCGGACTGCCTCCGTAGCCGTAACCGCCCTCGACGAAACCGGTCAATCGACCGAAACCAAGTTGCTGCCCGTAATCGGGATTTGGGAACTGAGCGACCAGAGCGGCGATCCCGCTCCCGCCTCAACCCCCTCGGCCTTCAACTCGACGACCTTTGGCATGACCCGGCTCGATGCGCAGTTCGCAGCAACCGAAGCGTACCGGGTGGGCGTTGCCGACTTTCGCGGCGACGGTCGTCCCGATTATTTCTACCAGGCCAGCCTCCTCTATTCGGATACGGTCACGCCGTCGCGCGTAAGCCTGGCCGGCGGCGTGACCTCGCTCCATGGCATCGGATTTAGCCCAGGCTTGCAGGTGACCGTCAGCGGCAATAACGCCAGCACTCTTTCCGCGCTGGCCAGCCAGATTCAGGTGGCTCTGCCCGCAGGCACGCAAGATGGAACCGCCACCATCCAGGTCACCGACCCAGCAAGCGGGGCCTTTTCGCAGATGAGCGGCGCGCTGACCTATGGAGCCTCGTCCACAGATCTCTTGCTTCTTCTGCAAGGCGCGGAACCCTCAACCCCAGTCGGCTCTCAAGCCTCCAATGCCCTCCGCGTGCGCGCCGTAGCGGCCGATGGAGTCACGCCGGTGAGCGGAGCGACAATCTCTTGGAGCACCACCAACGGTACGCAGCTCTCAGCATGCAGCGCGGCGTCTTCCTGTTCGGTGCTGAGCGACGAGGCGGGAGAATCCTCCAGCCTGGTGACTCCCACGGCCACCGGCCCCAGCACAATCACCATCGCCTTGGCGCCGCTCTCCTACCAGCCGCCGCAAACGCAACAGCCAACCGTGGTCGGAACCTCGACCAAACTCGACCTGGCTGCGGTGACCCCAACCCGCTGGATCGGCCAAGGAGCAACCATCGCGATTCCACTCACCGTCGAAGCCCTCGACCTGGGAGCGCCATCCGCGAATGTGAAAGTCAATTTCAAGCTGACCAACGGCACGGCTTCACTTTCAACCCCCAGTGCAACCACCAACGCCGCAGGATTCGCCACCGTCACCGCAAGCCTCACCAATCTAGCCGTCAACGTGCAAGTGAGCGCCTGCGTCGCCCCGAACAACACGCCTTGCCAGACCTTTACGATCTTCGCGACTCCCGCCTCGCAGTGGACACTAGAGATAGTGAGCGGGCCGGCGCAGATC
>CAVZUP010000159.1:0-29170 GCA_963778255.1 uncultured Acidobacteriaceae bacterium | reverse complement strand
AATATCACGCAGTACCGCGATCCCACCGGAAACACGGTGCATCATTTCGACATTGCGGGATCGCATACCGAGGTTAAGGTCACGGCGCAATCGACGGTGCAAGTGCAGGCCGTGTCAGCCCCGCGACGCTCCGAAGCGGGCGACTGGGCCGACCTGGACGCCATGACTGCGGCTGACGATTACTGGGAAATGATGCTGCCGAGCCAGTTTGCCTATTCCAGCGACGCCCTGGACCAGGTGGCGAAAGAACTGAAGGTGGAGCGCCGCGACGGTCCGCTCGAAGTGCTGAGCGAGATGAATGAAGGCATCTATCGATTGTTCGCCTATGTGCCGAACAGCACGAAGGTGGACTCTCCCATTGAGGAGGCGCTGCTCAGCCGCCAGGGAGTATGTCAGGATTTCGCGCACATCATGATTGCGCTGGCGCGGCCGCTGCGCATCCCCTGCCGCTACGTCAGCGGATATCTGTTTCACTGTGAAGAGAACGGGCATCAGGATCGGTCGCTGGAAGGAGCCTCGCACGCGTGGGTCGAGGCCTTCGTCCCACGCCTCGGCTGGGTGGCGTTCGACCCGACTAACAACCTGATTGGTGGCGATCGCCATATCCGCGTGGCCATTGGCCGCGACTATGCCGACGTCCCGCCCACGCGCGGCGTGCACAAGGGCGAGGCGCATAGCGAACTGGCCGTCGCGGTGACGGTGAGTCCATCGGATGTTGTGCCGCCCGAGCCGCCGGCTCCGAGTATCGTCATCCAATCCCGCCCCGTGTTCGCGCGACTTAGTTCGCGCAGCGCGCAAGAGCAGCAACAGCAGCAGTAGAGAGCCGCGTCTGCTTGTACATTCCCCTGTACGTCTGCCTCGGAACGACGCCTCCTCAAGCTTGATGAAGTGACGGGCGGCCATGTCCGACAGGACCTTCAACCAAGCTCAGGGCAGGCTCGCGAGTACGCCCGTCACTCCATTTCTATCAAGTACCTCAGTAACTTGAGGTAACCACGTCGCCGTCGCATGATGCTTCCAGGGAAAAGCTGGAGAAGCTCCGAACTCCCGGGCTTGAGAGGCGTATATGAAGCGTGTTGCGGCCGTGGTGTTGCTTTCAGGATTGACCTCCTTGCTTACACTGGGTCTGTCAGCCTGCGGCGGCAGCAGTTCGACCCCGTCGCCCATTGGCGTAAGTTTGGCCTCCAGCCGCACCAGCATCGATCAAGCCCAGACGGTTGCGATCACGGCGTCGGTTGTGAACGACTCCAAAAATGCCGGCGTGACGTGGAGCGTTTCGGGCAGCGGCGGATCGCAGGGCACGCTGAGCGGCACAACCGCGACCTCGGCAACCTATAACGCTCCTGCCTCTGTAACCAGCACGTTCACGGCGACGGTGACGGCGACCTCGGTCACAGATCCCACGAAATCGGGCACTCTGCAAATCAAGGTAAACCCTCCGCCGACGATCACTACGACTTCTCTTCCGGCCGCGACTGCGGGTGTTGCTTACGCCGCCGGGCTGAGCGAGTCGGGCGGAACAAGTCCATACAACTGGACGATTACCTCAGGGACGCTGCCTGCGGGAATGACTTTGGTCTCAAGCACGGGCGTGGTCACGGGTACGGCAACCGCGGCGGGCACTGCATCGCTGACTTTCCAGGTGACCGATGCCGTGGGCAACTCCGCCAGCCAGACTATTCCTTTCACGGTGAATCCACCTCTGCCATTGACCATCACGACCGCATCGCTGCCAGGTGCGGCTCTGGGCGTGGTTTACAGCCAAACGCAGTTGCAAGCGACCGGAGGAGTGCCCGCCTATACGTGGAGCGTCACCTCGGGAAGCTTGCCTGCCGGTTTGAGCTTGAGCAGTGCGGGTGTGATTTCCGGGACGCCAACCGGAAGCACGGGCGTTTCAAACTTCACCGTGACCGTCACCGACTCACAGACGCCGACGGCCGCCACCAACTCCGCCAACTTGAGCATCGCGGTCACCATCGCGCCGCTGAGCGTTACCACCACGGCGCTCACCGGCGGAGTCATCTCCGTCGCGTACGACCAGGCTTTGCAGGCCAGCGGTGGCACTCCGCCTTATACCTGGAGCATCAGTTCCGGCACACTTCCAGCAGGCTTGTCACTGACTTCGACGGGCTGCGGCAGCAATGTGAATTGCACGATTGCGGGCACTCCCAGCGCTACGGGGGCCTCCGGCTTCACCGTGAAGGTGACCGATTCGACCACGCCTACCGCGGTGACGGCGACGGCAAGCTTGAGCATTACCATCAATCCCGCGCTCGCGATTACCATGACGTCACTGCCGGGCGGCAGCGTCGACGCGGCGTACAGTTCTACCGTGCAAGCCTCCGGCGGATTGACTCCCTATAGTTGGAAAGTGACCAGCGGAAGTTTGCCGGCGGGACTCTCGCTGAACCAAAACAGCGGCAACATTTCGGGAACACCGACCGCGACGGGCACTTCGTCCTTTACGATTCAGGTGAAAGATTCGGAAAGTCCTCAGGCCAGTGTCAGCGCCGGCCTCAGCATCACAATTGCCGCCCAGGGCTGCACGAACAACAGCATCCTCAAGGGAGACTACGCTTTTGTGAGCAGCGGCTGGAGCAGTTCAAACACCGCTGCCTCTGTTGCCGGCAGTTTCTCAGCCGATGGCAACGGAAACCTTAGCAGTGGATTGGAGGACGTAGCCGATCAAGGCAGCACATCCGAGATCCAGAGCGGCACGTTCACTGGGACATACTGTGT
This sequence comes from uncultured Acidobacteriaceae bacterium, assembly GCA_963778255.1. Lineage (GTDB taxonomy): Bacteria > Acidobacteriota > Terriglobia > Terriglobales > Acidobacteriaceae > Acidiflorens. The sequence continues at coordinate 26,431 of CAVZUP010000159.1, read as the reverse complement.
GAACTCCAGCAATCTTGCGACGATGAGCCTGACTTACGGCGGCGGGCTCAGCGGCAGCGGCACGTTTGCCGCGGCGCTCGACTCCAGCGACGGAAACGGACACATCGTCTCTTACGACAGCGGCGCGCGGAAGGTTTCCGGGCTGCTGCGCAAGCAGGACACTTCCGCCTTCTCGACCAGCAAGATCGCCGGCAATTACGCCTTTGGACTGGTTGGGACCGATCTGCTCGGCTCCCGCTTCGCCATGGCTGGAGAGTTCAATGCCAACGGTAGTGGCACACTTTCCGGTGAAGACGACGGTAACGATGGCGGCGTGGTGCAAACCGCACAGACTTTTAGTGCCAGCAACTTCAGCGTGGCGTCTACCGGCCGCGCGACGGCAAGCATCGCCTTCAGCACCGGGAATTCGAACTTCGTCTTCTACGTGGTCAGCGCTTCCGAGATGCTGATGATGGCCATCGATACGACAGCGCCCCCGACGATACTCGCCGGCCAGGCATTCGAACAAAGCGGCACTTTCACGGATGCGTCGCTCGACGGCACTAGCGTGCTCGAACTGCAATCGCTGGGCGCCAGTGCAAGCGAGCCTACGGTCATAGCCGGGCTGGTCACCACAACCGGCACCTCGGCGACGTATAGCTACAGTGCCGACAAAAACCAGGGCGGCACGATGACCACGCCGAGCGATGCGGGGACGTTTAGCGTGTCCTCCAACGGGCGCGTGGCGCTCGCTTCCAGCGAAGGTATGCCTCCGACGGTCTTGTACCTGATTGCCAGCAATCAAGCGTTCGTGATTGGCACGGACATCGGGGTCGACTATGGCACGTTGCAGGCGCAGTCGGGAAGCAGCTTCACTGACGCCTCGTTGAACGGGAATTACTTCGGCGGCAGCCGGCATCCGCAGAGTGCGGCCGTGGGTGAAGAGGCCGACTCCTTGACCTTCAATGGCAGCGACACTCTCAGCGGAACGCTCGACCAGAACGGCAGCGGTGGCCCGCAGTCGGAGGCCCTCTCGGCGGACTATTCGGTTTCGTCCAACGGACGAGTGGTCGTGAGCCAGAGCGCCACTCCGGTGATGTATCTCTACATAATCTCAACCTCGCAGTTCGTCGCACTGCCGGTGAGTTCGGCCCAGAACGCGGACACCGACCCGAAGCTGGTTGATTTTCATCAGTAAGGGAAGGGCGATCGTTCGTCGTTGGTCGTTGGTCGTTAGCAAACACGGTCGCCGCCCGGTGGAATTTACCAGCGACTAATGATCAACGACGGTCCTGCATCATCTCGCGGTTGTCGCCGCACACTGACTCACTGCATACTTGGAACCATGAGTACAACCATGGGACCGGAGAATCCGGTGCTCTCCGGCAGGCGCGTTCGTCTCGAACCGCTTGACCACCGCCACGTTGACGGCTTGGCCGCCGCGTCGGCGGGGGATCGCACGCTATATCAGTGGAGTCCCGTCCCACAGGGCCGGGACGAAGCTGCTCGCTACGTTGACACCGCATTGGCCTGGCGGGACGCGGGCAGGGCGGTGACGTTCGCAACGGTGCGTGTGCATGACGGTGTCGTCATCGGGTCCACCCGCTTCTTTGACCTCGAGCGTTGGGCGTGGCCACTGGGCCATGCACGGCACGGACGCGACTTTCCCGACGCCTGCGAGATTGGCTACACGTGGCTGACCCGCTCGGCCCTGCGAACGGCAGCGAACACCGAGGCCAAGCTGCTGATGCTGACGCATGCCTTCGAGACCTGGGAGGTGCTCCGCGTGTGCCTGCACACCGATGTCCGCAACGAGCGTTCGCGCGCGGCCATCGAACGCATCGGAGGGAGGTTTGAAGGGATTCTCCGGGCGCACAGGATGGCCGCCGACTTCATCGCTCGCGACTCGGCGCGTTTTCGATTGTGGTGGCGGAGTGGCCGGAGGTTAAGCAGCGGCTGGGCCGGATGCTGGAACGAGCGTGACCTCGGCGTTCGTGACTGGCGAACTGATAAAATCAAGGCTCGTCATGTCGGCATCTTCCCAGCTCATTCAGATCGACCTCGGCCCCAAGATCCATACGCCGAAGCCCTCGTGGCTCAAGGCGAAGGCTCCAGTCGGCGATAACTTTCACAATCTGAAAAAACTGGCGCGCGGGCTCGGGCTGCATACGGTGTGCGAGTCGGCGCAGTGTCCGAACATTGGAGAATGCTGGCACCACAAGACTGCGACCTTCATGTTGCTGGGCGATATCTGTACGCGGCGTTGCGGATTTTGCGCGGTGCCGAAGGGGCGTCCTGAGGCGATTGACTGGGACGAGCCGCGGCGTGTGGCCGAGGCGGTCGCCACGCTAGGACTGCGTCATGCGGTTGTGACCAGCGTCAATCGCGACGACGATAACGTGGGCGGCGCGCGGATTTTTGCCGAGACCATCCGGCAGATTCGCGAGCTGGTGCCGGAGTGCCGCGTCGAGGTGCTGATTCCCGACTTTCAGGGACTGGAAGAACCGCTGCGCATCGTGCTCGCGGCGAAGCCTAATGTGCTCAACCACAATACCGAGACTGTTCCCCGGCTCTATCGCGCGGTGCGTTCGGGCGCGCGCTACAAACGCACGCTTGATCTGCTGGGGAATGCGAAGATGTGGGATCCGGCAACGGTCACCAAGAGCGGCGTGATGGTGGGCATCGGCGAAGAGACGGCTGAATTGATTGAAGTCTTCCGCGACCTGGGCGAGCGGGGCGTGGATATTCTGACGATTGGGCAGTATTTGCGCCCGTCAAAGGATCATCTTCCGATGACGCGTTACTACGCTCCCGCGGAGTTTGTGGCACTGAAGGAAGAGGCTTTGAAGTTTGGCTTCAAGCACGTCGAATCAGGGCCCATGGTGCGGTCTAGTTATCATGCCCACGAACAGGCGGACGTAGCGGCCGGATAGACGCTGTTCGTCGTTCGCTTTTCGCTGTTCGCAACCCATTTCGAATTGTCAGCCCGCGACTAGGGAACCGCATTTGCGAATAGCGAAGAACGAATAGCGAACGACGCCTTCCCTACCACACCCTGCACGCGTTCTGATTCACCATCGGCGCTGTTGCCGGGCAATGATAGGCTTCACGGAACTCCGGCATATTGGAAATAGTTCCATTCACCCGGTATTTTGACGGCGAGTGCGGATCGATGGTGGCCATCATGCGCGATAGCGCGTCGGTGCGGTTCTGGCACCACACGTTCGCCCATCCCAGGAAAAACCGCTGCTCGGCGGTAAGGCCGTCGATAGGAGCCGGTTCCTTGCCGGCAAACGTGCTGAGCATGGCCATGTAGGCGATGCGCAGGCCACCGTTATCGGCCGTGTTCTCGCCCAGGGTGAGCTTGCCGTTCAGCTTCAGGTCGTCAACGGCCACGAAGCTTCCGTATTGGTCCTTGATGCAGCTGGTGCGTTGCTCGAACTGCTGCTTGTCGCTGGCGGTCCACCAGTCGCGGAGATTGCCAGCGCCGTCGAACTGACTGCCCTCGTCGTCGAAACCGTGGGTCAGTTCGTGGCCGATGACAGCGCCGATGCCGCCAAAGTTCAGAGCGTTGTCGGCCTTACTGTCATAGAACGGCGGCTGCAGGATTCCGGCGGGGAACGTGATGTTGTTCTGGGTCGGGTCGTAGGTGGCATTGACCGTCATCGGCGGATACGGCCACTCCCTCTTATCGAGCGCCGTGCCAATTTTGTTCAACCGGCGCTGCAGGTCGTGACGATTGGCGCGCTGCGAGTTGCCCAGAGCATCGCCGCGCACGATCTGAAGAGCCGCATAGTCGCGCCACTTATCGGTATAGCCGATGCGGTTGGTAATAGCCTGCAGCTTTACCAGTGCCTGCGCCTTGGTGTCCGCACCCATCCAAGGGACGCCTTTGATGTCTTCGCCCAACGCTTTTTCAAGAGCCTCGACCATGGCCAGCGTGCGCTCCTTGCCTTCAGCACCGAAGGTTTGCTGGACGTAGATCTGGCCGACCAGTTCTCCCAGATCGCCGTTGGTGTAGCTCACGCAGCGCTTCCATCGCGGACGCAACTCCTTGGCGCCCTGCAACGTCTTGCTGAAGAAGTCGAAGTCTTCGTTGACGAACGCCACCGGCAGCAAGCTTGCGGTGCCGTGCACAACGTGCCAGCGCAGATAGGTCTTCCAATCGTCGAGCGAGTGCGCGCTCACTACCTCCTGCATGTTCTTGATGAAATCCGGCTCCACTACGTTGAGCGAGTCGAAATGCGGCGCGCCCACACCGGCGAAGTACAAGCTCCAGTCGAATTTCGGGCTCAGCGCAGCCAGTTCCTGGCTGGTCAGCTTGTGATAAACCTTTTGCGGATCGCGGCGGCTGGTCTGGTCGAGCGCACCCTTGGCCAGGCCGGTTTCAATCTCCATGACGACCTTGGCTTCGGCCGCGGCTTTACTTTCATCGTCGCCCAGCAGCTTGAACATCTTCGTTACGTGCTCGACATATTTCTTTCGCAGCTCGACCGATTTTTCGTCGTCCTTGAAGTAGTAATCGCGGTCGGGCAGGCCCAATCCACCTTGATCGACCTGGGCAATGATCTGGCTGGCGTTCTTGAAGTCGGATCCGGAATCGAAACCGAACAGCACGTCGGTGCCTTCGCCATGCAGCCGTACGATTTCTTCCGGCAGCTCCGCCTTCGAATGGATTGCCGCGATGCTGCGGAAGTCCTTTTCCAGCGGCTTGACGCCAGCCTTTTCAATCGCAGCTTCGTCCATGCAGCTGGCATAGTAATCGCCGATCTTCTGCTCGCTGGCGCTGCGGCCCGGCCGGTCGGCCGCCGCTTTCTCGAGAATGTCGCGCACGATGTATTGGCCGCGCTCCGCCAATTCGTTGAAGCGTCCCCAGGCCGAACGGTCGGCGGGGATGGGGTTCTGCGCCAGCCACTTGCCGCACGCATAGGCATAGAAATCGTTGCAGGGATCGATGTCCTTATCGATCATGTCGACGGAGAAACGCACGTTGGCCGACTTGGCGCTCGCGCCTCCCTTCACTTCCTGTGCCAGCAGGGCGGGCACAAGCATTGTGAGAACCACTAACAACATCCAGCGATTGCGCATGAAATCCTCATCGGGGCTTGGAACTGGAAACTTGCAGACTTATCCATTGGATTGGACGACCAACCACAGGAGTCGTTAGCCGCTGGCGTTCGTCGTTAGTCTTTCGTCGTTGGCAAATGCGGTTATCCGGCGGCTTTTTCCATCAGAATACTTTGACGTGGAACGTCAGGTACTTCTTGGGGTTTTCCCGGATCGCCTTCAGCAGTTCCCGCGTCTCCACCAGCATCTGGTTGCTGTTGTTGTACAGGGCCGGATCCTTGAACAACATTCCCGCCGTGCCTTCGCCCTTCTCCAGCCGCGAGGAGAGTTCAGACAGGTTGGCCATCAGCGTCTGCAGCCGGGCGGCGAATTCCTCGTCGTGCGCCATCTTGCCGATCGCGCCCTTGCCCGCATTGATGTCGTCGGTCAGCGCGCGCACGTTGGCGATCGCCTTGTTCGCGTTGTCGTAGAGCGCGGGATCCTTCAGCAGCTTGCCGGCCGTGCCTTTGCCCTGCTGCACTTCGTCCACCATCTGGTTCAGCTTGTCGATGGCGCCAATGGCTTTCTTGTATGCCTCATCGCTCGTGAACAACGGGCCGAGCGAGCCTTTGCCGCTCTGGATGTCATCCACCAATCCCTTGAACTCAACCACGGTCGCGTTGAGCTGGTTGTAGAGGGCCGGATCGTAAATCACCTTGCCGATCGAGCCCTGGCCGCTTTCGATAAAGGCCACGATGCGATCCACGCGCTTCAGCAGGGTGTCGATATTTTGTAGCGTGCCCTGGCTGGCGCGGACGACGTCCTGAATATCGGGCTGGTCGCGGGCGGGCAGCGTGTCGCCGTCGGTTGCAGCCGGACCCTTAGCTGCCGAACTGTCCACGTCCACGTAGGTTTCGCCCAGGATTCCGGCGGTGCTCAACAAGGTGACGGAGTCTTTGCGCAGGCTGAAAGCGTATTTCGTGTTGACCTTCATCGTGACTTCGACCGGCGTCGCGGGTTTGGACTCCACGACTCGGACGACGGTCACGTTGCCGATATCCACCCCATGCAAGCGCACCGGCGCACCTTCGCGCAGGCCACCGGCATTATCGAAGTAGGAGCGCAGTGTGATCTTGTGGGTGAACCATCCGCCGGTGCCGCTCATCACGAAAATCAGAACGGCCAAGGTGACGCTCGCGAACAGGACGGTGAGTCCCACGCGCAGTTGCGACCATTTCAGCTGCTTCTGGCTAGGCAAGGTGGTCTGTGAACGACACAACATAATAGCAAAGGTTTAGGAAATGCAGGGTTCGAGTTTTTTGGGGATGGAAAAAGGCCCGGCGGGGATGAAACGAAGGCTCCCACGCTCTCGCCACGGGTGCGGAGAGGTGGGAGCCGTTTTACGCGGGCACTGACCGTTCAGGCCGCCGGTTTAGCGGTGCTTCGGTTCGGCCTTGGCCTGTTTCTGCGCTTGCTTCTGAGCGTGCTTCTCCTGCTTGGCGGGCTTGGGGTTGTTGTGGGATGGCTTCTGTCCCCGATTGCCCGCGTTGTTGTTGCGTGCTTCGTTGTTGCGGGCCTCGTTGTTGCGTGTTGCCGTGTTTCGCGTCGCGTTGTTGCGCGCTTCATTGTTGCGGGTTTCACGGTTTTCCGGACGCGCCGCCGCGTGCTCGTTGCCGCCATTCTTAGCCGATCCATGCTCGTTAGCAGCGCGATTGTTGGCGCCGGACGCCCGGGTTACGTTGTGTCCCGAGAACTCGCCTGGCCGCGCCGTAGCCGCGATCGCCGGATGCCCGTGATTCTCGGATGCGAACAACGCGCGGTTCTGGCTGGCGGCGTGTTCGTGTTCCGTTTGCGACGCCAACGCCGCCGTATGGGGCTCGTGGGAAAACCTTTCCTCTTCCGCAGTCGGCCGTGCTTGAATGCCGCCGGGGCCGTTGAAGGCCGTGTGGACGCTGTTCACCACCACGGTCCGGCTATAGACGTTGGTCACGTTGGTCACGTTTACGTTCATGACCGCGCGGTTGTAGAAGAAAGCGCCGCCTCTCCACTCGCCGCCACCGAAGCCGACGCCGCCGTATCCGAAACCATAGTTAATGCCGCCGTAGAAACCGATGTGCGGTCCCCAATAGCCCGCGTGCCAGCCATAAAAGCCGCCCGCGAAGCCCCAGTAGCCGGGGGTCCAGAGCATCCCAACCGGCGCCACCACCCATGTGCCGGGAACCCAGTAGTAGCCGCCGTCTTCATTCCACGCCCAATAACCCGGAGTCCAGAGATATCCCGGACCGGGGCAGATGGGCTGCGCGTACACCGGCAATGCCGGAGGAGCAACCCGCACCGAGATACCGATGTCGATTTGCGCCGGCGATGCGGTCGAGAGCGACAGCACCGTTACCGTCAACATCAACACTCCCAATACCAACCCAGTCCCCAACCTACGAACAGAGCGTTTCATTTTCGCTACCCTTCCCTTTGCCCTCAGCAATTTAACCCAAAGCCGGCAACCCCGGCCTGATTACGTTCCGGCCATATAAACCCTGAACTGGTGGGCATGTTGCGGAGGGGACAGGAGGTTTTTTATTAAAGCACGTAGCGGCGGACGCATTCGTCCGCCCGGTCGGCCGCTAATTTTCCAGAATGACGTGGGCCAGAGCTTGCTCGGAGGTGTGGGTGATCGAGAGCGCGATGTTTTTCGTGCCGAGCTTGGCCGCGAGGACCGCGGCTTCTCCATGAAACTGAATGGTCGGACGCTGCCCCTTCGGCCGCACCACTTCGATATCGCGCCAGCGGACGCCGCGGCTCCAGCCCGTGCCCAGCGCCTTCATTCCAGCCTCTTTGGCGGCGAAGCGCGCGGCATAGCTTTCGAAGCGAGTGGCTTTCTGTTCGCAGTAATGAATCTCGCCGTCGGTGAAAATGCGGCGCAGAAAGCGGTCGCCAAAGCGCTCGACGCTTTCGCGGATGCGCGCCACTTCGGCGATGTCGACCCCGGTTCCGAGAATCATAGAGACATTGTGAATTGGTAACTTGCGATTTGCAATTCTTGGATCGCCCTTACGCCAGGGAATGCAACGCCTCTGCGACAGCGGAGTCTTGTTCCGGAAATACGGTGCGCAGGTCGAGCAGGACTCGTCCGTCTTCGACTCGGGCGATTATAGGTGGAGCGGTGCCGCGGAGACGGGCATTCAGTTCATCGGCGCTGAGGCTGGCATGAGTCAACGCGATCAGACGCGTAGGCAACCCGGCCGATGGGGCAGCGCCGCCGCCGACTACCGATTCGCCGTCGCGGAGTTCCAACTTGAGTAGCGCTGAGGTTCGAGAAGATTCAATCCGTGAAACGATCTCTTCCGCGCGACGCGCGATTTCGCCTTTCGACAAGCGCATCATGCGCAGCGCTGGCACAGCGTCGTGATCGTGTTTGACGTAGGTGAGCAGCGTGGCTTCGAGCGCGGCGTAGGTCAGCTTATCCACGCGCAGGGCGCGGAACAGCGAATTCGCTCTCATGCGCGCCACCAGGTCGGCGCGGCCGCTGATCAATCCCGATTGCGGTCCGCCAAGAAGCTTGTCGCCGCTGTAGGTGACGATGTCGACGCCGGCTCGCAGGCTGTCGAGCACTCCCGGTTCGCCGTTGATTCCGACCGAACGCAGATCGAACAGCGCGCCGCTGCCCAGGTCTTCCATGAGCGGAAGGTTGCGACGTCGGGCGAGAGCCACCAGCTCGTCGAGCCCCGGCTGCTCGGTGAATCCGGTGATTTCGAAATTCGAACGATGCACGCGTAGCAAAAGCTGCGTGCGTTCGTTGATCGCATTTTCATAGTCCGCAATGCGCGTGCGATTGGTGGTGCCAACTTCGCGCAACGTGGCCTGCGACTTCGACATCACGTCGGGGATGCGGAATGAACCTCCGATTTCGACCAGCTCTCCGCGCGAAACGATGACTTGGCCACCCTCGGCCAGCGAATTCAGCGCCAGCAGAACGGCGGCGGCGTTGTTGTTGACGACGATGGTGGAGACGGGGGTTGATTTGCGTTCATCCGCCGAATCCTCCGCAAGAAGTTTGCGGAACAGGCGATCCACGTGGACATCGCGCTTCCCGCGCTCGCCCGTCGCCAGATCGAATTCGAGATTGGAATAGACACTTGCCGACTCGCGGATGTGATCGATCGCAGCAGCCGCTAATGGCGCGCGTCCGAGGTTGGTGTGGAGGATCACGCCGGTGGCGTTCACGAGCGGCAGCAGGGAATAACTCAACGACTCGCGGAGTTGACGCTCGACCGCCGTAGGGAGACCGCCCAGTGCAAGATCCAGCGCTTTCTCGTCGAATGCGCCGACGGCGATTTCCTGACGAAGACGCGCCAGCACAACGCGAATGCTTTCGGCGACAACGGCATGTCCCTCGCTTGCGAGCAGCGGCTGCAGGGTGGGCTGGCGAAGGAGTTCGTCCGTTGAAGGGAGTTTCTGAAATAGAGCGGATTGGCTGCCGGTGGACACTGGGGCCGATTATGCCACAAGAGCAGTTGCCAGTTCCCAGATACCAGTAAGAAAAACCGAGGTCCGAGAACAACCAGATTGTTTCTGGCAACTGGTTACTGGCCACTGGCGACTTTCTATAGCGTGTGCATATACGCCAGCAGGTCTTTAATCTGCTGGTCGGTCATGGCCTGGTTGAAGCCTTCCATCTTGGCTCGTCCATATTTGACGATGTCGATCATGCGGTCGTCGTTGGCTGGCAGTCCACTCAGCGAAAGGTACGGGTGCTTGAAGACGCCCTTCATGCTCGGGCCTTTTTTGCCGCGCGACGAGTAGGGCTCGTGGCAACGGTCGCAATAGTTGTCATAGAGTCTCCGGCCTTCGGCTTGTTGCGGATTGAGGCCGAGTTCGGCGTCGGACTTGCGGCGCTCGACCTCGCACCCAATGAGCGCCAGAAGCGCGAGAATCACGACGGAGACACGCAGGCACAGAGAAATCGAATTCAAGAAGTTCATAATGATGGCGGCATCGCCTGATAAACCTAAAGGTAGGATAATACGGAAGTCATGGGCATTGTGGTCAAACGCATTTACGAGGATGCTTCCGCCGCGGACGGGGTGCGAGTGCTGGTCGATCGCTTGTGGCCGCGTGGGTTGACGAAAGAAAAGGCGGCCGTCAAATTTTGGCTGCGCGACGTGGCTCCTTCGAACGAGTTGCGCCAGTGGTTCCATGCCAATCCCGAGGTATGGCCCATGTTCCGGAGGCGCTACCTCAAAGAGTTAGGCAGCGCGGAGGGTTCCGCCGCGGTCGAAAAGCTGCATCATCTTGCGGGCGGTAAGCGGAGGGTCACGCTGCTGTATGCGTCGCGCAACGAGGAACGCAACAATGCCACCGTGTTGAAGGAATTGCTGGAAGGAATGAAGAAGCCTCCGTCGAGCGTGGGCCGCAGTGCGCTGGGGCGGGGACGGACTCGGAAAGCGAAAAGACAGTAGCCAGTTGCCAGTAAAACCGAGACATTCCCTGTCGCCTTCGCGGCTTCGTTTCAGTCGCCGTTGATTTTACTGGGTACCGGGTACTGGGTACCGCCTTCGCTCTATAATTTCCCAGTCATGTCCAGTCCTGCCATCCAGAAGAAAATCGAGGCTCTGCGCGAGAAGATTCGGCATCACGAGTATCGCTACTACGTGCTGGACTCTCCGGAGATTTCCGACGCCGACTTCGATGCGCTGATGAACGAACTGAAGCGTCTTGAGGCGACGCATCCGGATCTCGTCACTCCCGATTCGCCTACGCAGCGCGTGGGCGGCAAGCCGCGTGAGGGATTCGTCAAGGCCAAGCATTCCTCCCCTATGCTCTCGCTCGACAACGCTTACTCCGAAGAAGAACTGCGCGACTGGGAGCGGCGGGTGCATGAGCTGAGCGGACGCACTGACCTCGAATACATGTGCGAACTGAAGCTCGATGGCATGTCGCTGGCACTGGTCTACCAGGATGGCCGACTCGAACGCGGCATCACGCGCGGCGATGGCAGCGTCGGCGAAGACGTGACCTTGAATGTGCGGACGGTGCGGTCGATCCCGTTGTCGATTGCGAAGGATAAGCTGAAGAAAGCCGGCATCCCCGCGGACTTCAATTTCGAAGTGCGCGGCGAAATCCTGATGCCGCTCGCGGCCTTCCGCAAGTTAAACGAGGAGCGCGAGCGACAGGGGCTCGCAACCTTTGCCAATCCGCGCAACTTTACGGCCGGGACGGTCCGGCAACTCGAACCGTCGATCACCGCGCAGCGCCGCATGGATTACTTCGCCTACATGCTGCTGAAAGACGGGCAAACTTTTTTCGACCGCCAATCGAAAACGATGGATGCGCTGGATGCGGCGGGGTTCAAAGTGAATCCGAATCGCAAGCTGGCGAAGAATCTGGACGAGGTCTGGAAATTCATTCAGAGCTGGGAAGCCAAGCGCGAATCGCTGCCCTACGAAATTGATGGCATCGTCGTCAAGGTCGATCGCACGTCCTGGCAGCGGGAACTCGGCTTCACCGGCAAGGCTCCGCGATGGGCCATTGCCTACAAGTACGCGGCTCGCGGAGGCGTGACGCAGATCGAGAACATCGTGCCCCAGGTTGGCCGCACCGGAAAGCTGACCCCGGTCGCATGGCTGAAGCCGATTCCAATCGGCGGCACGACGGTCTCGCGCGCCACGCTCCACAACATGGATGTGGTCGAAGAGTTGGGCGTCAAAATTGGCGACTGGGTTGAGGTTGAGCGCGGCGGAGATGTGATTCCGAAAGTGGTGAACGTCGTCGAGGATAAAGAGCACCCGCGCGGCGACAAACAGTTCGTCATGCCCGAGCATTGTCCGGTCTGCGGCGGCAACGTGGTGCGCACGGAAGGCGAGGCGGACCATCGCTGCGTGAATGCGAATTGTCCGGCGAAGCTGCAGGGGACGATTCTGCATTTCGCTTCACGCCACGTCATGGATATCGACGGGCTGGGCGAGGCGCTGGTCAATCAGCTCACCGAACGCGGCTTGGTAAAGAACGTTGCCGATCTCTACAAGCTGAAGAAAGACGACCTGCTGCAGCTGGAGCGCATGGGCGAAAAGTCGGCGGAAAACGTGCTCGCCGAAATCGAAGCGTCAAAGCAGATGCCGCTGGAGCGCGTGATTTACGGACTCGGCATACGGTTTGTGGGCGAGCGCACGGCGCAGTTTCTGGCGGAGCACTTCGGGTCGCTCGACGACATCATGAATGCGAGCGCGGAAGCTCTTGAGGAAGTAAACGAAGTCGGCCCGCGGATCGCGGAGAGCATCGTGGAATTCTTTTCCGATGAGCACAATCGCAAATTGGTGAGCGATCTGCGTAAAGCCGGGCTGACTTTCACCGGACAGAAAAAAGAAAAAGGCACGAAGCTGGCGGGAAAGACTTTTGTCCTGACCGGCACGCTGGCGCGCCATACACGCGACGAAGCGAAGAAAATGATTGAAGACGCGGGTGGACGCGTCTCCGGCTCGGTGAGCAAAAAGACGGATTATGTGGTGGCGGGGAGCGACGCGGGATCGAAGCTCGACAAGGCTCGGGAGCTCGGGGTCAGCGTGATTGGGGAAGAGGAGTTGGAAGGGCTCATCGGGTAGTAAGAGCGCTTGCACCAGGGTCAATTCGACGCCGGACGGGGCAGAGCCCCGTCCCCACACGAACTTATCGCACTTTACTTCTTTGCCGTCGGCGGCAGGATGCCGTTCTGGCGCAGATACATTGCGGCTTCGGCGTAGTGGTCGGCCCAGTTGCTGGCCATCCCCAGGGCGAAGCGGGCACGAGAGAGTTGCTGGCCGTTGGGGCCGCTGGTCATTTCTCCTAGTTTCGAATCGTCCATTTTCGCGACCGCATCGACGCAGAAATCGAACGACGCCTTGAGCGCGGCTACCAGCTTGTCTTTCGCGTCCGTGTCTTTCACTTCTTCGGCCTTCGGAGCAGGAACGGAGGCGGCGTTGCTGCACAGTCCATAGTTCGCTTCGATCATATGGGCGACGAGATGGCCGAATGTCATCTGATCGGCGGACGGCTTGAAGCTGAATTTATCGGCGGGCATGGCCTCGACGGCGGCGATGGTGTTTTTCTGGCGGCCGGGCAGGATGTCTCTTAGCGCGCTGCTCACCGGGTTCTTGATTGCTGCGGGTGCTGTTTGTGCGATGGCGGCTGCGGCGGCCAGCAACAAGGCTGGGATCACGAGAGTCTTCTTCATTTTTGTCCTCCGAGGGATGAGACGGAAAGCGTGTGGAGAAGGATAGCGCGGGCGGGACGAATTGCGCCAGCTGGGGCGGGGGCGTTCTTGCCGTATAGAAAAACCAAAGTCAAGAGCCGCGGACAAGAGTGTCCGCGCCACACGGGCGTCTGCGCTATCCTAGGATCATGCACGCGCACGGCAGCCACGGACACTCTCGCGCTCATTCTCATGCTCATGGGACGGGGCGGGTGCTGCGCATCTCGCTGGCCGTGACCTTGCTTTACGTTGTCCTGCTGGTCGTGGCCGGCATCCGCGCGCATTCGCTGGCGTTACTTTCTGAGGCGGGACATAACCTCTCCGACTTTCTGGCGCTATTGTTGTCGCTGGTTGCGGTTTTTCTCGAAAGCCGTCCGCCGAGCTCCACCAAAACCTATGGCTACCGCCGCGCCGGAGTGCTGGCGGCGCTGGTGAATTCGGTGTCGCTGGTGGTGGTGTCGTTCTTTATTTTCTACGAGGCATTTCAACGGTTGCAGCATCCCGAGCATGTGCGCGCCACGGTGATGATTTGGGTAGCGGCGGCGGGCGTGGCGATGAACGGCGTGATTGCGCTGCTGCTGTGGCGTTCCGGCAAGGATGTGAACGTCCGCAGCGCGCTGCTGCACGAGGTGGGCGACACGCTTTCGACCGCGGCCGTGATTGTGGGAGGCTTTGCCATCCTGTGGACGGGGCAATACTGGATCGACGCCGCCCTGTCGTTCGGCATCGGCGCGCTGATTTTGTGGTCAAGCTTCGGCATCGTGCGCGAGACGCTGAATATTCTGCTCGAGGGCACTCCGCGCGGCATGAGCCTGGAGGCGGTCGAGACGGCCATGCGCACGATTGCCGGCGTGAGCGATGTCCACGATCTGCATCTCTGGAGCATTGGCTCCGAAAACCACGCGCTCTCGGCGCACGTGAAGATTGCAGACATGGCGACTTCGGAAAGCGACACGATTCTGCGTAAGATCAACGAGAAACTGGGCAAGGGATTTGGCATCCACCACACGACCATCCAGTTAGAACACGTGGTCTGCGAGACGGCGCATAGTTGCGTGATCGCAGTACGGGAGGAAGAGCGGGAACACGATCATTCCGGGCACGACCACCACGGGCACGGGCATTGAGAGTGGGCGAGCCGTGAGTGTGATCGCTGATAACGTCAGCTATCATCATCGTTGGAGACACGCCGGATGCGAGCCAGCGGCCTATTAGCAACACTCCTATTTGTCGTGCCAATCGTCGGCGCACAAGGCAACACGCCTGTTTGGAGAAATGGCGCTCAAGAGAAAATGTGCGGCCTAGGCACATATCATGACGGCCTAGATTTGGCGTTCAAGAACGCCACTGCGGGCGGGGGCGAGACTCTTGTAACCGTACAGGTTTTGCCCAGCTTCCGGCGTGAATATGCGCTAGTGTTGAAGCGGGTCGGCCCGGAAGTCAGGCTGCTGCGTGCCACCTTCCAAGAGCAGCTTTGGACTCACCTCGGCCCTCCCTCACATGTTCAGAAGACTCGCCAGCAATGTCTCGACTTGGCGTTAGCGGCGAAAGTCGATACGGAAGAACTTCCGGTAAGCCCGGACACCGCTGCAGAGTCATGGGCAGCGTTTAGCGGAATCCATCGGGATGCAGATACCTGCCCCCGGCGCGGAAAGCAGTGTGCCTATCCTCTTGACGGAACAGATTACGTCGTTCAAACCAACGACGGGCGTTCGCTTCAAATTACTGAGATTAGAAACCAGAAAGGGATTAAGAGCGAAAATGCTGCGCTGCTGGATTGGGTTCGTACTCTGCTCCAGACGGCCAGCAGCTCTCAGCAGCGGTAACCGTTGCAGAATCCCCATAACACTTTGCCCTAGCCACCCGATCCGTATCTCAATGAAAATACGGGCGTTGCCGTATTCCCCGGCGATCGATCCCCGGTTTCTGTGATATTCTGGCAGTTGGAGTCGTTCCTCCCTGTGGCTCATCCAATGCCTATGCGACGTTGGCGGCAAATCTTGCGTTTCCTGGCGGCTGTGCAACTGCTCCCGGCTCTGGAGAGCGGCGAGGAAACCCTTGTCGGCGGGCAGGCGGTGCTGGAGGGCGTGATGATGCGCTCGCCTCATGCCTGGGGCATTGCCGTGCGCAAGCCATCGGGCGAGATTGTGACGCACAGCGAGCCGCTGGAGCGTCCTTCAGAGCAGCATAAGTGGATGGGCTGGCCGGTGTTGCGCGGCGTGATGACGCTGGGCCACGCCATGACGCTGGGATTCCGCGCGCTGAAGTTTTCCGCCAATGCGGCGCTGGAAGAACTGAACGACGAGCCGGGCACTAACGCCGACGGACACGAAAATGGCGAGCCGGGCAAGAAATTTGAAATCACGGGCTGGATGGCGGGATTGAACATGGCGTTCTCCATCGCCTTCTTCATCTTCATGTATAAATATCTGCCGCTGGTGGCGGCGACGCAACTGAAGAAGGTGAATCCGATTTTCGGGCAGCAGTTCGTTTTCAATCTGGTGGATGGGCTGATCCGCATTGCGATGTTCCTGCTGTTTGTGTGGGGAGTTTCGCTGTGGAAGGACATACGGCGCGTGTACGAGTATCACGGCGCCGAGCACAAGACGGTGTTTGCGTTCGAGCATGGCGATCCGCTCGAAACCGCGGTGGTGCAGAAGTATTCGACATATCATCCGCGCTGCGGGACGAGCTTTCTGATGACGGTGATGATCATCTCGATGATCGTCTACATGTTCGTCCCGGTGACCACGTTCTGGGCGCGATTTGCGGAGCGCATTCTTTTCCTGCCGCTCATTGCCGGCGTTTCTTACGAAATTATTCGCTTCGCGGCCAAGCGCCGCAGCTCGCTGTTTGCGCTAATGACGGCGCCCGGCCTGTGGCTGCAGCGGATCACAACCCAGCCTCCGGACGACCGCGAGGTCGAATGCGCCATCGTTGCGCTGGATGAAGCCATGAAACTGGAAAAGGCACACGGCGGCGAACTGGTGATTGCTTAGCGGTGGTCAGTCGCTGGTCGTCAGTCGTTAGGTGCGCCAACCGGTTGCAGCGCCAGTCCCACTCAGAGATTTGCAAAGTCACAATTTCTTCGGTCATTCGTCATAGGCGCGAGCGGGTGGTCTGGGTTAGCTTGCGCAATGAGGTGGCGCGATTCCGGATTCAACTTTCCAAGACTTGCGGGTCTGGCAAGAGGCTATGAGCCTGACCGAAGAAATTTACCGGACGACCGCCCAGTTTCCGAAACACGAGCTCTATGGCTTGTCGTCACAGATGCGGCGGGCGGCGGTTTCAGTGCCGAGCAATATCGCCGAAGGGAAAGGGCATCGTAGCGATCCGGAGTTTGCGCGCTTTCTTTTCCATGCGAGAGGGTCTCTCTTAGAACTTGAGACGCAGATTTTAATTGCGCGACGGTTACAATACTTGCCAGAACAAAAGGCAGGGGAGCTTTGCAACCACACCGCTGGTATCGGACGCGGTCTGAATGCTCTCATCAACCGATTCCGGGTGAACGCTGCCTAACGACCGACGACGGACGACTAACGACTAATGTTTGAACGACTTGACCAAATCGAAATCCGCTACGAGGAATTGACGCGCGCGCTGCTGTCGCCGGACATTACCAACGATTCGGCGAAGTACCAGAAGACTGCCAAGGCGCATAGCGAAATTTCGGAGATCGTCGAACGCTATCGCGAATACAAGGATCTGAAACGCGGCATCGCCGAGAGCAAGGCCGTGCTCGTCGACGAAAAAGACGCCGAGATGCGCGCCTACGCCGAGGAAGAACTGACCAAGCTCGACGAGCGCATCGTCAAGGTTGAAGAAGAACTCAAGGTGCTGCTGCTGCCGAAGGATCCGAACGACGAGAAGAACGTCGTCCTGGAAATTCGCGCGGGCACGGGCGGCGATGAAGCGACGCTGTTCGTCGCCGAAGTTTTCCGCATGTATAACCGCTACGCCGAGACGCAGAAGTGGAAGGTGGAAGTGCTCTCCACGTCGGAATCGGGCGTGGGCGGGCTGAAGGAAGTGATCGCGCTGATCGAAGGTGACCGCGTGTTTTCCCGCCTCAAGTATGAAAGCGGCGTGCATCGCGTGCAGCGCGTCCCCGCCACCGAGCAGCAAGGACGAGTGCACACGTCGGCGATCACCGTGGCGGTGCTGCCCGAAGCCGAAGAAGTGGACGTCAAGATCGAGGCCAAGGATCTGCGCATCGATACGTTCTGCTCGTCGGGACCGGGCGGGCAGTCGGTGAATACGACCTATTCGGCGGTGCGGATCACGCACATTCCGACGGGCACGGTGGTGAGTTGTCAGGATGAGAAGTCGCAGATCAAGAACCGCGAAAAAGGCATGCGCGTGTTGCGCTCGCGGCTTTATGAAGTAGAAATGCAGAAGCAGGCGGACGCGCTGGCCAAAGAACGCAAGCAGATGGTGGGGTCGGGCGACCGCTCGGAAAAGATCCGCACCTACAATTTCCCGCAGAACCGGCTTACCGATCATCGCATCGGCTTCACCATTCACCAACTGGAACAGGTGATGGACGGCAAGCTACAGCCGATTATCGACGCGCTGATCACCCACTATCAGGCAGAGAAGATGAAGGCGGAGACGGTTGGGGTGGTGTGAAACCGTCGTTCGTCGGTCGTCTGTAGTCGTTCACGGTGCCGTGGTGAGCTTAGGAACCTTGCGGCGCATTAATTTTCGGTTTTACCTTTCGCTTGTTTTTCTCCGTGACTCCGTGTCTCCGTGGTGAAATAGACTCGTGCTACTTCGTCAATCCCTGAATGCAGCGGTCGAACGACTGACTAGCGCTGGTGTTCCCTCCCCGCGCATGAATGCCGAGCTCTTGATCATGTTCACGCTCGACTGCGACCGCGCATATCTCTACGCGCATCCGGAGCGCGAGCTTACAGCCGCCGAAATTGAGCGCTACGACGAAGCTCTTGCCCGCCGCTCTACCGGAGTTCCGGCGCAGTACATCACCGAGCACCAGGAATTTTGGGGGCTGGATTTCATCGTGTCGCCGGCGGTGCTGATTCCTCGGCCGGAGACGGAACACCTGGTGGAAGCGGTGTTGGAGCTTGTCTCTCGGGCTGATTCAAAGCAAAACCAGGGTCAAGATCAACGGCCGCGGACAGGAGTGTCCGCGCCACACGAGCTGCGCATCGTCGATGTGGGCACTGGTTCGGGAGCGATTGCCTTGGCTCTGGCCAAAGAGCTGCCTACGGCCGAAATCCATGCGGTCGACATTTCCCCGGAAGCGCTCGAAGTTGCTCGCGCTAATGCTGCACGTCACGAACTGGCTTCTCGCATCATATTTCACCGCGCCGATTTGCTGGACGGGTTCGCTCCTTCGGTCGACTTTGTAGTTTCGAATCCTCCTTACGTTGGCGAATCGGAAGAAGAATCGGTGCAGCTCGAAGTGCGCAAGTTCGAGCCACGCAATGCGGTGTTTGCCGGGCCAACCGGCGTTGAGGTCATTGAGCGTCTGATTCCGCAGGCGCGTGAGGCATTGCGTCCGGGTGGATGTCTGGTTTTGGAGATCAGCGGGACGATTGCGGAGCGAGTGCGAGACTTGCTGTCAGACTGGAACGAGGTTGAGATCAGAAACGACCTGCAGAACATTGCCCGCGTCGCGATGGCTAGAAAATAAGTCTGCTCCGAACTTCGCTTGACTCCATCCCCTAGAACGTTACTCGCACTCCAAGCTGCGCCGCGAATGGAATTCCCACCGTGGTGCCGGGACCGAAGAAATCTCCCAACGCGCCCTCGGGGATTTCGAGCTGATTCAAGCTGCTAATCGGCACGCAGTTCGGATTGCAAATTCCAATGACATTATTGGGATTCGTGGGATCGGTTTCCACGCCGGGAATCTGCACGATGTTGACCGCAAAGTTCGCTCCGGGGTTATTGCGGTTAAAAATGTTGAAGAACTCGGCGAACGGATTGATCTGCCAGCGTTCGCCGATCTTGAAAGGACGTGTGACGCGCAGGTCCGACTGTATATAAGGTGTGCCTCGGAATTCGTCGAGGCTGGTGTACACGCCGTTCACAAAAATGCGTCCGCTGTTATCCGCCGTCGTGATCGTGATGGGGCGCGCGCTCTCGACCTGAGTGATGGTGCTCAATTCAAAACCGCCGGGGATGTGTACCGTTCCGGCGAGCACAAAGCGATGGCGAACGTCTTCGCCGGACGGACCGTAATCGCCGGGTCCGAAGGCATCCAGCTGTCCGGCATTCGGTCCACTCTGCGCCGTGCAGACTCCGTCCACATAGTCAAACAGTTCGCCGAGCACGCATCCCCAGGTCTGCGCCTTGGAGAGCGTGTAGTTCGCGACCAGATTGAAGCGGCGCATGTTGCCCTGCACATGCAGCATGAGTGCGTTGTAACTGGAGCGGTTGTCGGATGCGAAGACGGTGGCCGTGGAATACGGAAAAGCGCGATAGCCGTGGTTTCCCTGCTCGTGGGTGTAGTCGGCGCTCATCGTCCAGTGTTCGTTAAAGGCGTGCTGCACTCCGCCGGTGGTGTGGATCGCGTACGGGGTTTTGTAGTTGGGATCGATGAGCGAGGGAGGCGCGACGGAATTCGGGTTCACGGCCTGAAATGCCGCCGCCCATCCGTTTTGCGCGAGGTCGTCGTAGTACAGGCCGAAGCCGGCGCGAATCACGGTCTTCTCGCTGCTTCCCGGGGAGTACGCGATCCCGAGGCGAGGCGCAATTTGCTTGCGGTCGTCATGCGGCACCGCTTCGGCATATCCGAGCGATGGCAGCAGGCTATAGCTGGCATTGGCAGCCTGGCTTAGCCCGGACGCCGTGAACAATCCGAAGGTCGTCTGATAACGCAGGCCGTAGTTGACCGTGAGATGGTGCGAGACGCGCCAGGAGTCTTCGGCGTAGAGTCCGAGCCGTTGCACGTTTTGCGAGAAGTTCCCATTGCCTGCGGGAGTGTAGGTGCAGGTGATGCCCGACGCTGTAGTAATAGGTGGATTGCAGGGCAAACTTGGCGGCTGGTAGAAGAACTGCGTCGGATTCGCGACGTAATAATCGGGGTCGTTCGGATAGGTAGTGAACTGCTCCGCCGTCGCCGCGAACGCTCCGCTGAGCACCGGCTCGTGGATGAAGTTCACGCCGAACTTGAGCGCATGACTGCCCGCAATGTGGCTCAGGTCGTAGCGGACCTGGTACTTTTCCTGATTGCGCAGGTCGGGGAAAAGAGTGATGGGAGTGGCGAACTGATTGTCGCCGAACGTCTCAAAGCCGGAGACGGTCAGCGCCGTCACACTGAAAGGAAATTGGAGGGCGAAACCGAGATCGGAGTTGCGCGTCTGCGTGAGATGCAGCAGGCTGGCATCGAGTACCAGGGTACCGAGCCATGTCGGGCTGAAAGTGTAGGTATTACTGAGCGCGGTATTCCAGTAGTTGTTGTGCGTGATCAGTCCGGTTGAAGGCAGCGTCGCCTGCTGCACCAGGGCATTGTGCGTCAGGTAGCTGTCTTGCGAGGTACGCAGGAACCACTGCGACTTTGAAGACTGCGCCCAGTCCAGGCGCAGCGAGCCGATGTAATCGCGGAAGGGGATGGGAACAGTCGCGGGTACAGCGATGGAGGGCACACCGGGAATCAAGCCATCCGCCGCCAACTGCGCCAGCGCGTCGAATTGCGCGACGCTGGCCGGGCTGTAGGCGATGCTGGCGTTCTCATGAACATGCTCGAATGAGGTGAAGATCCAGAGTTTATTTTTTTCCAGCGGCCCTCCCAGTGTTCCGACGTAGTTCTGGCGCGAGAAGGGCTGCTTGGGATTGGGCGCCGGATTCTCGATCGGGAAGCGGGCATTCAGCTGCGCCGCGCGCTCGTAGAAAGCTCCATCGCCATGCCATTCGTTGGTGCCACTCTTGGTGGTGATCACGACGGAGCCAGCGGTGGTCCAGCCGGTATCGGCGTCTTCGTTGGAAGTGCGCACGGCAAATTCCTGAATGGCATCGGGCGAGAAATTTTGCAGGAAGCCTCCGATCCAGTCGTCGGAGTTATCGGCGCCATCGACAGAAAGCTCGTTGTTCAAGCCAGAGCTTCCGCCGGTGGAAACCGCTGTGATCCGCGCCTTGGTGGGATCGGAGGGCTCGACCGGCTCGGTTCCAGGCACGAGATACGCGATGTTGGCGAAACTGCGGGCCGAGAGCGGAAGAGCTTCGAGGTCCTGGCTGCCGACAACGCCTCCACGCACCGCGCTCGCGGTGTCAATCGTTTCGGTCGTTATGGAGGAAGCACCGCTCTCCACTTTCACCGTCTCGCGCTCGCTGGCGGGTTTGAGCGTCACCGTGATATCGCGCACCACGCTGACGGCGACATTGACATCGGCCGTGGCCTGGGCAAAGCCTTTGGCGGTGACGGTGACACGATAAGAGCCGGGCAGCAGGCCCTCGATGCGGAATTCTCCCCCGTCATTCGCCGTTGCTTCGCGGATGATGGAAGATCCGGCCGACCGCACGATGACCTGGGCGCCAGCCACGCGCGCGGCGCTCGCATCCTGGACCTCTCCCCGAAGCGCACCGTTCGGGTTCTGGGCGCGCAGCGGCGAAGGAATGGAGATCAACAGCGACACGAAAATCGCGAGCAACGAACTCGACCGGCGAACTACGGGGAGTGGAAAGCTGGCGAACATGAAAAAACCATCCGGCGAACCTAAGGGATTGCCGCTGTTCACAATTGCTAAGAAAAATGGCCTGCGCGGCGAGACAGACTAGCTAATCGAGAGTACCGGCATGCGCTAACTACTACCAGCGATAGAGGTCTGACGTAGGCGGGCAGGATGAGAGAGCTAGCGGACGAGCCACTCCGTCACTTCATGAGTCAGCGCCAGAGCGGGGCCGTAGGTTGCGAAGACACAAGCCAGACCCACCAGAACCGGAGGAATCAAATTCCACGGGCGCATTCGCTTCGGCTGCGATTTGGCGGCTTCGTCCCAGGCGAGCAGGCGCGTCACGCGAGCGCTGATCGATCCGGTCACAAACCCCACGGTGCAGACCGGGGCGGGTTCGACGGGAACGAGACGGGAGAGCTTGATCAGGGCGGCGGCGAGATCAACGGCGTCGTTCTGGTTCGAGACCGCGGCATCGTCGGCGGCTAGTTCCGCGGCCTGCGACCAGGCGCTTTCCAGCTTGGCCATGCCGGGGAAGGGACAGAAACGGAAGACGAGCTTTTTCAGGTTGTCGCGAGAGCGCATGTGCGCGACTTCATGCTTGAGCGCGACGTGCAGCTCGTCATGGGTGAGCAGTGCGACCGTGGAATCCGAGACCAGCACTTTCTGTTTGCGCACACCCACCAGAGTAAGCGGCGGCGCTTCGCGACGAGAGCGGAACGCGACGGTGTGGGCCATCGTTTGGGACGCGGCATCCACATTTAAAGGACGCACGCCTTCGAGCCAACGCGCCACCACGCGAGAGGTCCGGGCCTGGGCGGTAACCACACGGAAGCAGCCCCAGGCAATCAACAGGAGCGCGCAAGTGCCCAGCACGAGCGGCATCGCGCCGATGCCTTCGTCAAAATTAGTCGCCCGGGGTTCCAGCAATTGAAACGAGGGCACAACGAACGCAAAAGTTATGAGAATGGAAGCCGCCAACGGAAGCACGCGCACCCAGAAAAGCAACGCGGCCAGGCCTTGCTCAGTCGCATGCAGCAGCCTCAGCGAACGCCAGCCGACGGCCACCAGCGCCGATAGAAGACAATAGACGAGGACGAAAAAAGTGAGCGAGACGGCGATTCCGCGCAGGGCAAACATCAGCGTCGCTCCCGCGCCGCGCTTTCACGGGTCTTCTTTTCCCGGCCTTGGAGTTCGCGGCGTTTGCGTTCGACCAGGAGTTGCAGCTCATCCAAAAGCTGCGCGTCATGGGTGCTGACCGCCTCCACCAGGTACGAGAGCGGCAGCGAGGAAGCATCTCCCGATCCCAGCAATTGCCGGATGCTCTCGATTGCCGTGACCCGTTGCAGTTCTTCGGGCGTGTGGCGCGGACTGTAGCGGAACGCTCTGCCTTCGGCGACGCGTTCGAGCAAGCCCTTTTTGTAAAGACGATCCATGGTCGTCATCACCGTGGTATAGGCCTGATGGATCGTGCCATCCGCAAGCAGTTCGCGCACCGTGGCGCTGCCCTGCGCCCAAAGCTTTTGCAATACCTGCTGCTCGAAGGGGCCCAGTTGCGGCCTGGAGCTTGATCCGAAAATTGAGAAGGCTTTCATCGTTCTGCCCGAAGAGAATACCATCCCCGACGCATTACTCGCACAGCAATTTGGAAATAGAAACGTATGCCAGCCAGGAAGGCCACAAACCTGCACAAATCGTGCAGAGATCGCACGCTATCGCGTTGCGCCCGCCGGCAGAATCTCTTCCACATCGATCTTTGTGGGATAGTTACCCGTGTAACAGGCAGAGCAGTAAGTGGTCTTTTGCCCATCCGCACAAGCTTTCTTGAGGCCTTCGAGCGAGAGATAGGCGAGGGAGTCGGCGACGATGAAATCGCGAATCTCGAAGGTCGTCTTGTTGGCGGCAATCAATTCTTTCTTCGAGGGCGTATCCACTCCGTAAAAGCAGGGCGAAATCGTCGGCGGACAGGAAATCCGCATATGGACTTCTTTTGCGCCCGCATTTCGAATCATGCGGACAATCTTCTTGCTGGTGGTGCCGCGCACGATGGAGTCATCAACCAGAATCACGCGTCTGCCTTCGAGCAGGCTGCGCACCGCGTTCAGCTTCAGCTTCACGCCAAAGTCGCGAACCGACTGCTGCGGCTCGATGAAAGTTCGTCCGATGTAGTGGTTGCGGATGAGGCCGAGGCGAAAAGGAATTCCGCTTTCGGCAGCGTATCCGATGGCTGCTGTGTTGCCGGAATCGGGGACGGGAACCACGATGTCGGCGTCCACCGGGGCTTCGCGGGCGAGCTGGCGTCCCATGGCATCGCGGCTTTGATCGACCGAGCGGCCAAACACCAGGCTATCGGGACGCGAAAAATACACGTGCTCGAAGATGCAGCTCGATAGCGCCGGAGACGGTGAATAGAAACGCGAGCTGATACCTTCCGGCCCCACGATGACGAGTTCGCCGGGTTTGACGTCGCGTTCGTAAGTGGCTCCGAGCAAATCAA
The DNA here is from genome assembly GCA_963778255.1 of uncultured Acidobacteriaceae bacterium. Lineage (GTDB taxonomy): Bacteria > Acidobacteriota > Terriglobia > Terriglobales > Acidobacteriaceae > Acidiflorens. The sequence goes on along the minus strand of CAVZUP010000159.1, from coordinate 2,055 downwards.
ACGCGCAAGTTTCGGAGGCAAAAACGACCGTGTCTTTTTTCTCGGTCGTCAGGGCCGGAATGCGGCCCATGGCCAACGGCCGGAATCCGCGCGGATCGCGGGCGGCGAAGATACGGTCCCGGCTGATCATGACCAGCGAGAACGCGCCTTCCACGCGGCGCAACGCGTCGGCAATGGCATCGGGCAGGGTCTGCTCGCGGGAAAGGGCGATCAGGTGCACTAGCACTTCGGTGTCGCTGTTGGTCTGGAAGATCGAACCCTGGCCTTCCAGCTTGGCACGGATTGCGTGCGCATTCACCAGGTTGCCGTTGTGGGCGATCGCGATGGTGCCCTTGTTGGATTGCACCATGATGGGCTGGGCGTTCAGCAAAGCCGAATCGCCGGCCGTCGAATATCGAGTGTGGCCGATGGCGAGAACACCGCGCATCGATGCGAGCACTTCGTGGCTGAAAATATCCGCGACCAAGCCCATCGACTTGTGCTGGCGCAGTCGCTCGCCGTCGGAAGTGACGATGCCTGCCGATTCCTGTCCGCGATGCTGGAGGGCGTGCAGGCCGAGGTAGGCGAGCTTCTCCGCCTCGGGATGGGCGTGGATGGCGACCACGCCACACTCATCGCGAAATTTGTCGGAAAGTGTCATTTAGCAGTCAGCCTTTAGCTCCGGGAGGGACGCTGCACCGGGCGCCCATTTGATTGCATCCTTAACCCCGTGCACGGTTCGAACCCAACCTTCAACGTTAGCCTTCGCGTCCTCAATCTCTGGCTCCTGGCATACTGTTATCGATTCCTTTGTATCAGGATAGTGAACGGCACCTACCCAGCCATCGACGCCGTCGGCTATTACAAGGCTGAGACGTTGTTCCACAGCAGTCACGTCGGCGCGGAACGTTACCTCGGCATGAAATATTTCGTCGAACTTCACGTTACGCGGCCTCCATAGCCGGTTGATCAAATCCGTCCCCGCCCACCGTCTTTAATTTGCACCAATGCTGGGGTCTGTTCGCAACGCTTTTTCCAGCGCACCTTCGTATGCGTTTCTTAATTCGGCGACGCTCGCGGAAATTATCGGCTCTTCGCCTGCCGCGATTTCCACTCTGTCTGACCCCGTTTCGCCCAGCACATCGGCGAAGACTTCGTATTCTTCTGCTAGCTGTTTGATTCGCGGGAGGAGGGCGGGGTCGCAGCTTACTACAACTCGGCTGGCATCTTCCGCGAAGAGAGCGAACTCCAGCGCTAGTTTCTGCGGCGGCAGTTTGATACTTACGCCGATGCTCGCGGGCAGCGCCGACTCCACCAGCGCCACGGCCAGCCCGCCATCGGCGCAGTCGTGCGCGGACTCGACCAGACCAGCTTGAATCAGCGCCACCAGCGCGCGTTGCAGCGTCGCCTCCCTTTCAAGATCGAGTGCCGGCGGATAGCCCCACACCGCTCCCAGAATTTCTTTTGCGTACTCGGACGAACCAAACTCCGATTCGGCATCGACGGCGTCGCCGGGCTCATTGGCCCGCAGCAGGACGATCTTCCTCCCCGCTTGCGCGAAGTGCATCTTCGCCGCCTTGTGCACGTCTTCGAGAATGCCCACCACTCCGATCACTGGAGTCGGATAAATTCCCTCGCCCAAAGTCTCGTTGTAGAAGCTGACGTTGCCGCCGGTAATCGGTGTATCCAGCTCCTCGCAGGCTTTGGTGATGCCATCGATCACCTGCGAAAACTGCCACATGATGTTGGGCTTTTCGGGATTACCAAAATTGAGGCAGTTGGTCGCGCCAATCGGAGTCGCTCCGGCGCAAGCCACTTTGCGCGCCGCTTCGGCAACCGCGTGCATCGCGCCGAGACGTGGATCGAGATAACACCAGCGCCCGTTGCCATCGAGCGCCATCGCCAAGCCGCGCTTCGAGCCTTTGATGCGAATCACGCCGGCGTCGCCCGCTCCGGGCGCCTCGACGGTGTTTGTCTGCACCATGTGGTCATATTGCTGCCACACCCAGCGCTTCGAACAAATGGTCGGGCTCGCGAGCAAACGTTTGAGCGCCGCGGTAAAGTCCGAACTCTCGG
>CAVZUP010000158.1:0-16941 GCA_963778255.1 uncultured Acidobacteriaceae bacterium | reverse complement strand
ATGTTGTTGCCGCACCTGGTTCCGGTTGGTCTTGCTATGTTCGTCTTCTCGCCCTTGATGGCCAGCTTGTCGGACGGAACCAGCGGGATGCCGCGCCAAGTGAGGAACTGGGTGCCGTAGAGGTTCACGGTCGGGGGCGGAACTCCGCGGCGGGTGCATTCGCGGCCAAAGGCGGCGATGGCGCGCGGATGGGCGAGAAAGAAGCCGGGCTCTTTCCAGACCCGGGAGATGAGTTCATCCAGATCGTCGGGCGTGGGCGCTCCCTTTCTGGGTTTGACGCGGTATTCCGAGGCCACGTTATTGAGCAATCCGTACTCGGCGTTGTTGACGAGCTCGTTTTCCTGGCGCTCTTTTACTTTTTCGATCATCAGCCGGAGTTGTTCGCGAATCTGGTCGTGCGGGCTGCGGTAGAGATCCGAGATGCGGGTCTGGACGTCGAGCACCGTAGTGACCGCGTTCAGCGTGTACTCGCGCGGCTTTTCTTCGTAATCGACGTAGATTTCGGGAAGATCGACTTCTTCGTCGGGGCTGCACTCGATGGTGCGAGTCCCGGGGTGCGTGGGCTTCACTTTGTTAACACGGTAAGTGCCGGCTTCGACCGGTACCCAGGACAGGAACGTCACCAGCCAGCGCGGAGTGATCTGGTCCATCATGGGGACGGTTTTGGTGACATTCGCGAGCTGGCGTGCCTGTTGCTCGCTCAGCGTATGACGGACTTCGGCTTTCTCAGCCATAGCAGTTACTCCTCAGGGAAATAGAAAATTGTTAGAACGGAATCGGCAGCGTTCGGTGAGTGAATCTTGCAAGAGCTTCAACTTTCTTGTCAGTTAATTCCGCACATCGTTCACGAGCCCAGTTAGTGATGCGGCTTACAGGAAAACGTTCAATTTTCCGCACGGCTGGAAACGCCGCGACGCTTACGAACAACCAGGTACAGATTGATAAGGGGTTCCGAAGAAGATTTAACTTGCTCAGACGCTATGTGTCAAGTGCAATTCGAGTGAATAACAAGTTTGAAGATGGACATAGAAGTGAACCATCACACGTCCGGATTCGCCGGGCAGCGCTACGCGCTTGCGGTCGCGCTGAACGCCTTGTAGAACTTCTTCTTGGCTCGGGCGCGAATTTCGTCGAGTTCCGCGTGCAGCCTTCTGATTTCGGCATCCAGTTCGATGAAGCTCAGGCATTGCGCCGCGGTCAGCCGTCCCGCTTTCACCCCAGCGTAGTCCTCGCCTGCGTTTGTTTTAATGGCGATGCAGGCGGACGGCTGCATGGTTCTCGGGTCGCTCTCCAAGTAGACCAGATCGAGGCTTGAGGTTTCCATGGGGCGGCATTATGCCACAGAATTTCCCAGATATTCTTTCTTGATTTCCACAGCCTTAACGCTTGGGGAACCGGGGAGAATCGGGTCGCGGACGAGCGCTGCGTGAAAGTGTTTGCACCGCACCCCTCTGCGATCGCTACGGACGCCGGAGACAATGGGCGCAGATTCAAGGACTTCCGCCGGAGCGCGGTACCTGGGGAAAGGCCCTTGGCTTGCAACCCAAGCAATATAATGTCTATTATCGTACTTGGCATTAAGAACGGGGTATTCAGCGGTGAGCGAGTCGCAGTCCGACGTGTTGATCATTGGGGGCGGGTTCAGCGGAACCATGCTGGCTGTGCACTTGCTACGCCAGTCGGCGTGTTTATCCGTTAGCATTGTCGACCGGGGCGGGTTGCCGGGGCGTGGCCTCGCCTACAGCAGTCCTCATCGCTTTCATCTTATCAACATACCTGCGGGCGAAATGAGCGCGTGGCCTGACGCGCCCGACGACTTTCTGCGCTGGGCTAGAACCCATTACGATACGGCCGTGCAATCGCGCAGTTTTCCGCCGCGCTCGGTTTACGGCGCATACGTGGCCAGTTTGCTGGAAACGACACTAGCCGATTGTGGCCGCGAACGTCTTCGATGGATTCAGGACGAAGCGCTTTCTTTGCATCGGCGCAAAGGGAAACTCGGCGTCCAAGTCAAGGCGGGAACTGAACTGCTGGCGCGAGCGGTCGTTCTGGCCACGGGAAATTTTCCGCCCGCTAATCCAAAGATTCCGGGGCTTGATCCATCAAGCGCGCTGTATTTCCAGCATCCTTGGGCGAAAGAGGCGCTGGAAAACCTGCCACCGCTCGGCAGCGTTCTGCTGCTCGGTTCTGGACTCACCAGTGTCGACCTCATTATGGCGCTCCGATCGAAGGGGTTCCACGGGGTGATTCACGTTCTGTCGCGTCAGGGATTATTTCCGCGGGCGCGCCGCTATCAGCATCAGGACGGGGCTTGGCCTTTATTCTGGGACAACACCTCTCCGCGAACCGTGCGTGGGTTGCTGCGGTTGATCCGCGGGCAGGTGGAAGCGGCTGCGGAAAAGGGCATCGACTGGCGCGGCGTGATCGACAGCCTGCGGCCGGTGACACAAGACATCTGGCGCTCTTTGCCGCTGGAGGAACAGAAAAGGTTCGTGCGGCATCTCCGCGCCTACTGGGACGTGCATCGCCACCGCGTTGCACCCGAAATCGGCGACGTGCTGGCGGACATGCAGAGTGAAGGCCATGTCCGTTTGCATCCGGGATCCATTACGCGATATGCGGAATGCCGCGATCATGCCGAAATCCGCTACTGGGATCGCACGAGCCGTGGCGAGAAGTCGCTGCGCGCCCACCGCGTGATCAATTGCACGGGCTCCGAATCCGATTGCCGCCGCATCGACGAATCCTTTATCACCAGCTTGTTCGTGCAGGGATTTGCCCGGCCCGACGCTCTTTTTCTCGGGCTCGACATCGATGGGGACGGTGCGCTCATTGATTACAAGGGAGCTCCGTCCGATCAGTTGCACGCCATTGGGCCGACGCGCAAAGGTTCTCTCTGGGAAACCACGACGGTGCCGGAGATTCGCATCCAAGCTGCGGCTCTGGGAGAACGCTTGGCCGAGAAACTCGGACGCAGGAGTAGCGGGCGGCGAGTTCTCAAGACTGCTTAGAGGAAGTTGTATTCATCGTCCGAAGCGGATTACCCCAGCGGCTGAAGCCGCTATCGATTTTTCAGCAGTTACGGCACGAGTGAAACTCGTGCCCCTTCCAGTTCGTGCAGGAATACAGAGTTTTCAGCAAACTGTAAAGCCCTCGTCCTTATTGGGCCGGAACGGCCCGGCTAGAGCCGTACCATGCCAAAACCCATTTATGAGACCAGCTCTAAACGGCAATCGGCAGCTCGCCAACTACGGGCAGTTTGGCCTTTTCCCAGCCGACAAATCCGCCGGTGACATTGGTGACGTTCTCGAAACCGGCCCGTTGCAGCAGGCTGCTGGCGATCAGCGAGCGATAGCCACCCTTGCAGATGACCGCGATCGGCGCTTTGCGGTCGATGGTAGGAAGCATGGTTGGAAGCGAGGTTTTGAGGTCGTCAAGCGCCAGCCAGGTTGCACCCTCGATATGGCCGGCTTCCCATTCCGGTTTGCGGCGGACATCGAGCACTTGAGTTTTATCCTTCCGCAAGAGTTCACTCAGAAGGCGTGGATTGACCTGGGGAATTTCCGCCAGCGGCAACCCGGCCTTGGTCCAGCCCACGATTCCGTCCCTTAAGTATCCACGCGCATCGTCAATCCCGACTCTGGCCAGGCGCGTGCGCGCCTCTTTCATTTGCTCTTCAGAAGCTGCTATCAACACGGGCTGCGAAGACAACCCGAGCACGATCCCCGCCCACGAGGCAAATTCTCCCGAGAGCGGAATACCGATCGAGCCCGGCACATGCCCGGAGGCAAAGTCATCGCCCGGGCGCACATCCAACGCAATCACACCGGCGTCCAGCAGAGATTTAAGTTCTTCCGCGGAAATCGGCGTGAGTTCAGGCAGTTCCGACAAGGCGGGCGCACCGGTGCGATTGATCTGCGCATCCTGTGGGAAGTATTCCGGCCGTGGAGGCAAGTTCGCGGTTAACTGCTGAATGAATTCTTCCTTACTCTGAATCTGCAAGGCATAGTTGGTGAGCCGCTCGGTGCCGATGGTGGAGGAACGCTCGGCGCGCATTTTCTTGCCGCAAAGGGAACCGGCCCCGTGCGCGGGATACACAAGCACATCGTCGGGCAGCTTCAGCAGCTTGTTGCGCAGGCTATCGTAGAGCATTCCCGCCAGCACCGCGGGAGTGTGCGTTTTCGAAAGATCGGGGCGGCCCACATCGCCAATGAACAACGCGTCTCCGGTCAGGACAGCCCAGGGATCGGTAGATTTGTTCTCATCGGTGACGACCAGGCAGATGCTCTCGGGCGTATGCCCGGGAGTTTCCAGGACCTTAATGAGCACGCTTCCCAGGCGCAGATCGAAACCGTCGCGGACCTCGACGTGGGAGAGCGTAGCTCCACCATTGGGGCCAATGTAGACCTTAGCCCCAGTGCGCGCGGCCAGTTCCTTGTGTCCCGAAACGAAGTCGGCGTGCAGGTGAGTCTCAAAGATATGGCGGATCTTTACGCCGTGTTGCTCGGCCGCCTTAAGGTAAATGTCCACATCGCGCTGCGGGTCGACCACGACGGCTTCGCCGCCCGACGCCAGCATGTAAGAAGCATGAGCCAAACAGCTCAGGAAAAATTGTTCGAAGTACATAGGTCCCTTTTCCGGCACGGTCATCTCGCCGAGTGCCTGATTCGTATTTTCTTGTGCATTACTAGCGAGCAGCAGCGCGGCCAGCTCTGACGCCTGGACGCGAATTTCGGGAACGGCGATGGTCTCCCACAACCCTCCCTTGCGAATCGGGCCGAGGGTATAGAGAAAGTCCGACGCCACGCCGTCGGCGTCGATCAAGGCTCCGTCGGAGGCAACGTCGAGGCCCAGGAGCAGCGGGTCGGGACGAACGATTTTCTGTCGCAGCAGATTCGCCAGCAGGGCATGATCGACATTGCGATAATCGCCCTCCGGCCCGGTACAGTTGATGACCCGGTGCACACGCAGGCGCTTCGGTTGGCCATCCTTGCGTTCGCGGTAAGTGACGTCAACTCCATCTGCATCTTCGGAATATTCCGTGATCCGGCCGGCATGCATGTGGATTTGACCAGTCTTCATTTCCGCGGCAAGCGTGGCACCGATCACTGGCGCGATGCGATGACGATGGACGTCCCAATACGGCCGCAAGTGGCGAAGGAATCTCTGCTGCTCAGCATACGGAAGCGAGCGCCAAATATCCTGCGTAAAGGGACGAAGAGAATCGATCACGGAACGCCAGTCGCCGCCTGATTTTTCCGCAGCTTTTACTTGAGTGCGAATCAGGCGCAACAGTCCGCGGGCGGTCTTGGGAGAATTCTTGTCCCAGAAAGACGGCCAGGTCGAAATCGCTTTGTGAACTAGCGGCAGCAGCCCGCGGCGGGAGGCAATGTGAATGGTGCCACGAAATCCCTGCCGGCGCAGGCTGAGGACGACGTCCACGCTGGTGAGGCCGGAACCGATGAGAAGAATGCTCTTGTCCGGAGCAAGGTCGCCGAGCAAGCGATTCGTCCAGGGATTGGCGATATAGTGCTGGCTCTGCGCCGGCTTTCCCGGGAAGCGAAGATCTCCGGGTGGGAAATGGCCGAGCGCGAGTACGACCCTGTTGGCCGTGAGGGTCCCGCCACTGCGAAGATTGATTTGTGCGTGGTCGCCGGCGCGGTCGTTGGAAATGGAACTGGAAACGGAAACGACTTCATCCTCCACGCGTTCGAATTGACCGGGGTGAAGTTCGATTTCTTCCCGCAGCAGAAAAGCAGCGTACTGCCCGTAAACCAGGCGCGGCAGGTAATCGTCCGGCTGCGCGCTGGAGTCATAGTTGGAACGAGCCCAGCGCAGAAAGTGCTCGGGATCGTCGGGGTAGGCGCTCATGTTTTTCGCCCGGACATTGAGCAGATGTTCCTTGCATTGCGTCCCATAGGCGACGCCAAGGGCGAGCTGGGCGCTCTTTTCGATGAGGATGACGGAGACGGCGCCGTGTGACTTCCGTAACAATTGGGCCGCGAGCAAAGCGCCCGTGAATCCGCCGCCGACGACTGCAATCGTGAACTGCGAGCTATTCCCGTTTCCCTGAATTTGCTTTGTCCCCAATGGTTACCTCCGTAACCCCACTTGTATGTCGATTCGTTTACTAGACATGCATTTTAGTAGCCTATCGCGTCTTTCCGGCGATTCAAAGAGTTAAGTCGTTTGCCGCTGGGGTCTCGCTGCCGAAACGGCAAAAGTTTGCACATGGAACACTTCTGCGATCTGCCGTCATCCCCGGTACGAGCCGGAAGGAGAACCCGAAAAGGGCTCCCGCCCAGAAGAGAAGACACTTCCGGTAGTGCTTGCCGGGCAGAGAAATCGGGCGCCACGAAGGATGCTGGCTGGGCGGCGAAGAAGTCCGGCTGCCGTCGCTATTATGCCAGCAGCGCGGAGTTTTTGATCAGGCGGGCCCGTGCCTGTGCTACACTTCTCACCGCACGGCGGATGGGTAATTGTGACGAACGTCTTCCTAGAACCGCGCGGTGGACGGGGTGGGGTTCTCTAGCCGCACCTTCCCTCATTTCCTTTGCTTCCATACCCGGTGCAATCATCCACAATTTGATCGACTTAGTATTAACTCCTTTCTCAATGGAACGGGCAAGGCAGGCCTGCCTCTACTTCTTTTGTTATTGATGTGCTTTGAGTCGGTTGCCCAGGCTCCCAATTCGGGGAGTCCGCTACTTCATGGATCGATCTTCACGGCCCAGGGACAACCGGCGGTCGCGGCCACGGTGGAGATTCGAGACGTGCATGGAGTGAAAGTCGCCAGCGGCCTGACTGACGACGCTGGGGAGTTTGCAATTCGCGGCGAGGCCGAGCCTGGCGAATATATATTTCTGGTGGCCAGCGTGTCTCAGATCCGGGACGAGCAAGTCCTGCTCGGCGAGCCTGATCTGGAGCTGAGTCTGGCGTTGCCTCCGGCTTCCGCCAGCGTGCCAGCCGCATCCGGGCGGTACGTGGTTTCGGCGAAGCGGCTGGGAGTTCCAGCGAAAGCACGAGCGCGCCTGGCAGCTGCGCATCGGGATTTTGAGAAACTGAAATTCGAAGAAGCGGAGCGCGAGATCGACGGCGCGTTGCAAGCGGATCCGGCGTTCGCGCAGGCTTTCGCCGTGCGCGCATTCATCAAACTTGCCGAAAATGATCCGAACGGCGCGGCCGAGGATGCCAGGCACGCGGCGGCGCTGGATGCGGGCGAGGCGGAAGCCTTTGTGGCGCTGGCCATGGCATGCAACTCGCTAAGAAAGTCTCAAGAAGCCGAGGATGCGGCGTGGCACGCACTCAGCCTGCGCCCGGAGTCCTGGCAAGGACGACTTGAGCTGGCCAAGAGCTTCTATGGGCAACGTGAGTTCGTCACGGCGCTGCGCGAACTGGATCTGGGGAACCCCGTCGATTTTCCTGATGCCCATCTGGTTCGTGGGAATGTGTTGATGAGCCTGGACCGTGGCCGGGAAGCCAGCGAAGAGTTCAAAGCCTTTCTGCGGGAAGCGCCCACGGATCCAAGAAGAGAACAGATCAACCGAATCGTGGCTGCGGCGCAGTAAGCTGGGAGCAGCGGCCCGTTTCAGTGTCCGGAGTAAATCTCACCATCCGCCAGGCTTGAAGCTGATAGGCGCCGGTACCTCTAGCCATCACTATAACTTCCGTCGATTGCAGTTATCGGGAGCCTGCTTTAGCGGGTAGAAGACAACACTGCGGTTGGTCTGGACGGCCTGCCTGAAGCCGGATTTCACGGAATTGCAATATCTCTCCGCACGATCGGAAATATTAATCTATTTGTCATAAATGTCGATTGACATACTAGACAATCAGGAGTAGTGTCGTTACCAGCTAAGCCGCGCTGCATTGCGGCCAGCCACTACCAATGCCCACCCCCGGCAGCTTCGAACGATGTTGTAGCAAGGCAAGCGCGTACTGTACGCGCTAAGCGACCGCGTGGGCTAAGAACTCGGCACAGCATACGGTAAAGCGGCTGCAGCCAAAGTTCCAACGATAAGCAGGAGCCCACGAGCAGTAAGGCGTGGGCTCTTTGTGTTTTTGAGCTTCTTATGTTCGAACAAACTTGGCGAAAGTAAAAAGAGGATTTCATGAAGATATTGGGGCGTGTTCTTTTGTTCATATCGATGGCTGCGGCTGCGGTCACCACTCTGCAAGCGCAGGATTCACAGGTCTCGGGACAAATCCGAGATACCAGCCAGGCTGTCGTCGCGGGCGCGCAGGTCACGCTGACTCGCGTGGAAACCGGCGATCACCGAGAAGTGACTTCCGGCAATGAGGGCTATTATTCCTTCCCGCTTTTGGTGCCGGGGCACTATGACCTGAAGGTAGAGAAGGCGGGCTTCGAAGCCGAAGCACAAACCAACATTCCCGTGCTGACCGGAAGCGTGAGCACGGTCGACGTGACTCTGAAGGTCGGCTCCGAGAAAGAGACGGTCAGCGTCGATGCCAGCGTGCCGCTGCTGCAGACCGAGACTTCAGCGGTTGCCCAAGTGGTGCAGAACGAGAGCATCACGAACTTACCTGTGTTGGATCGGCGCTCGTCGCAATTGCAGAAGCTGAACGGTTTTGTGGTGCAGACCAACGCCGGTGCGAACGCGACCTTTGCCATTGCGGGTGGCCGCAGTGACAACGCGAACTACCTGATCGATGGTGGTACTGCGCAAAACCTGCTGCTTGGAGTGCCGACTTTGAGCTTTGATCCGCCGATTGAATCGGTCCAGGAATTCAACGTGGCGATCAGCAATTACGCCGCCGAACTGGGGCGTTCGGGCGGGGCCGTGGTGCAGATGACCACGAAGTCGGGCACGAATTCATTCCATGGTTCTGCGTACGAATACCTGCGCAATACTGATCTGCAGGAGCGGCCGGAATTCGCTACCACCAAACCCTCGCTCCATTACAACCTTTTCGGCGCCAGCCTCGGCGGTCCCATCAAGAAAAACAGAACACAGTTCTTTTTCAACTACGAAGGCAGGCGCCAGATCATTGGTACGCCTGAATCGCTGACCGTTCCAACCGCACAGGAATTGACCGGCAATTTCAATGGAATTATCGACCCGAAGACTGGTGTGCAGGTGGTGGTCAAGGATCCGACGACGGGGCTGCCCTTTGCCGACAACCAAATCCCGACTGGTTCTCTCGATCCAGTTGGTCTAAAACTGGCGGCATTCTATCCGCAGATTATTGGTACCAGCCCGACAGCTCAGTTTGTGGTCAACGATCCCGCGACTACGGTGGTGGATCAGTACGTAACGCGAATCGACCATGTTATTGGTCAAAACGACCGCGTCTTTGGGCGTTTTCTTGCCGATACCGATCACACCGTTACGGCATCGGTGTTTCCGACGCCAGGCACCGATCCGTTCGGAGGTTTGGTGCATGATTACAATTACAACGCGTCCGGCACCTGGTTCCACAACTTCTCCGCGAACAAGATCAACGAACTGCGCATTACTTACACCCGCCGGCAGTATCTGCAATACGAAGGCGGGGTCAATACCACGCTCGATTCGCAGATCGGCCTGAACACTTTTAATACGAACTTTTTCCCGACAGTGAATGTCGCTGGACTGGAGGGATTTGGGCAGGGCTCACAGGAGGACACGCAGACCCCTGCGGTCAGCAACTCTTACCTGGACAATTTTTCCTGGGTGCGCGGATCGCACCAGTTCAAATTCGGAGCTGAGATTCGCACCTCGTATATGAACGCTACGTTCCCGCAGTCGGCGGGAGGGAACTTCACTTTTAATAATGACGGCACAAGCACAAATACAGCCGCGGGCTCGATCGCAAACCTGTTGCTGGGCAACGTATATACCGCATCGGTCAATTCATTTGAGACGATCCATTCCATCGCGGATTCCTATTCTGCCTTTTTTCAGGACAACTGGAAGGTGAGCCCGCGGCTGACGTTAAACCTTGGCCTCCGCTACGACGTGGATTCGCCGCGCAAGACCGATCCAAACCGGCAAAACGCTTTCAACCCGACCGAGATCAATCCAGTTTCAAACACTCCCGGCGCGCTGGTCTTCTCTGGTCTGAATGGAGCGAGCGTCTACGCCAACCAGTGGGACTTGCACAACTTTGGCCCGCGTCTAGGTTTCTCCTGGTCACCTCGCGACGAATGGGTGGTGCGAGGCGGCTTCGGCATCCTCTACACGGGAGAGTATGCGTCCGGAACGCCGCAGGAGGGTAACTTGGGTTATGGAGCCTCCGGAGCTACAACCGGCGTGTACAACTCCACTACGGGCATCCTTTCTCCAGCTTTCGAAATCAACTCCATCCCGGTCTTCTGGACCACTCCAACCGCAGCCGAGTTGACCGCTGGCTTCGGAGCGGCGGCGCCCGGGCCGACCGCACCGTACTACACGGGGGCCTATGCGCCGCACACGCTCGTCACCTACTGGGATCACAATCACGTCAACGGCTACATCTATCAGTCAAGTCTCGATATTCAACGTCAGTTCGCCGGCAACTTTCTGCTGGATGTAACCTACTTGGGAACCTTTGGCCACCGCATGCCTGTTTGGAGCGGCAGCAGCGGCTACAGTATCAATCAGGTTCCGGATGCGGATCTTCCGCTGGTGGCCGCTGATCCAGCGGTTGCACAATCTCTGCGTCCCTTCCCGCAGTATCAGAACGTTCAGATTCTCGACCCCAACATTGGCGCTTCCAAGTACAACGGGCTGAATGTCGGCCTTCAGAAGCGTTACTCGCAAGGCTTGCAGTTCCAGGCCAACTACACCTTCTCCAAGTTTGAAGACAACGCCGACAGTTATCTTGAACTAGCTGGCTTTCCCGGGGACAACAGCTTTACCGACTACTACAATCCAAAATCCCGTTGGGGCCTTTCGGGAAGTGACATTCGTCAGCGCCTGGTCTTAAGTGGAGTTTACGAATTCCCGGTCGGCCGCGGCCGGAAATTCTCTCCGAGCTCGACGGTTCTGGAAGAAGTTGTCGGGGGCTGGTCATTCGGTACCATCGCCGAGTTGCATACGGGTACTCCGCTGAGCGTGGTCGATGCGGTCAACAACACCGGTTCATTCTCCGACGGAGTACGACCGAATCTGGTGAGTAATCCCGTTTTGAGCAAGGGCCAGCGTACTTCAGCGCAGTGGTTCAACACTGCCGCGTTTCAACAGAACCCGGCATACACATTCGGGGATGCTCCGAGAACGTTCGGAACGGGACCGGGGACGGCGCAAGTAGATGCGTCGTTGCTTAAGGATTTTCCCTTACACGAAAGCACGAATCTGCAATTCCGGGCGGAAGCCCTTAACGTCCTCAACCACCCGAATTGGGCCAATCCCAATACTACGTTCGGGAGCGCACTCTTCGGCAAGGTGACTGGCCTGCAGTCTGGGAACCAGTCGCGCATCATCCAGGTGGCATTGCATTTGACCTTCTGAGTATGGCTGGAGCGGCCGGAGACGTCGGGTTCAAAACGTCTTCGGCCCCAGAAGGCCGCCCAACCACGCAACATTGAAGATCGAAATAAGGACTAAAGGTGGTGCTTATGACGCAAGAGCTCAAAGGCGAATCAGTAACCGCAATCAATGTGCGACGCTTCAGTCTGATTCTATTAGTGGCGCTGTTTTCAGTGTGCGCCTCTTGGGGTGCCGACGGGACCGAGCGGCGCTCGCAAGGAACTGCACGGTCGGCTCCGAACCCGCTGCGTAACGCCTACTTTGGCGACCTTCACGTACACACCAGTTATTCGTTGGATGCCTATGCCATGGGCAATCGCAACGATCCTCGCATGGCGTATCGGTATGGACGGGGCGAGAGCATTGCTTTGCCGGGCGGGGTGCAAAGTCAACTCAAGGCTCCCCTCGATTTCATGGCGGTCACAGACCATGACGTATGGCTAGGCGAACTCTCGCTATGTCAGGATCCGGGGGACGCGGCCTACAAGACCACGGCGTGCGAGACTCTGCGTTCGTCTGTGCAGGACCCGGAGAGAGGGTTGAGGGGGATGTGGGGCATGGCGGCGCAAATGATGAAAAATCCCGCCAGCCGCAGCGCAGAGGTTTGCGGCAGCGCCGAAGCGAACGAGAACAATAGGTGCTTTCAACGGGCTCAGAACGTTTGGCAGCAAATTCAGAAAAATGCCGACGAGTTTTACGAGCCCGGCAAATTCACGACGTTTGCCGGATACGAATGGTCGGCCGGATTCAAGCGCGTGGGAATGTTGCATCGCAACGTGATTTTCCGTGGCGGACAGGTCCCGCAGGCTGTCTATAGCGCAGTGGATTTGAACAACTCTCCGGAGCGTCTCTGGAAATGGCTGGAACAGGCCTGCACCGGGGAGTGCCAGGTAATTTCCATTCCACACAATACGAATTTTGGCTGGGGAATCGCTCTTGCGTCCAACAATAGCGATGGAACTCCGTTTACGACCGAAGGCTTGACTCGCCGCGCCAAAACCGAACCCGTGATCGAACTCTTTCAGATCAAAGGCAACTCTGAATGCTCGCCCGGTCTGGGAACGAATGACGAACAATGCAGCTTCGAACAACTCTTTAAGCCCTGTAAGCCGGGCGAAGACGCCTTCTGCGCGGTGGCCAGCAACTATGTACGCAACGCTCTCAAAACCGGATTAGTGCTGGAAGACCAGTTCGGTGTGAACCCATTCAAGTACGGCTTCATCGGCAGCACGGACACGCATTCCAGCGCTCCCGGAGCCACCGAAGAAGGAAACTCGCCCGGGTCTACATCGCTGGCCGACAACCGGCCGGAGACACGCCTCAACCACAGCGTGGGTCCTGAATTTCCCATTAAGTCGGTGTTGAACAACCCCGGCGGACTAGCTGGAGTTTGGGCGGAAGCGAACACTCGTGAATCGATCTTTGACGCTTTGAAGCGCCGTGAATCATTTGCGACCAGTGGAACACGCATTCGAGTCCGCTTTTTTGGCGGATGGAACTATCCGTCCGACTTGCATCGCCGTCGAGATTTGGTGGACGAAGCCTACCGCAGTGGAGTTCCAATGGGCGGAGATCTTCCGGCAAAGCCGGGCCAGGCTAAAGCTCCTCATTTCGTCGCTTGGGCCACAAAAGATCCCAACAGCGCCAACCTGCAGAAGATCCAAATCGTCAAGGGATGGGCCGAAGGCGGGGAAACGTACGAAAAGGTATACGACGTTGTCTGTTCCGACGGTCTGAAGCCAGACAGCAAGACTCAGCGCTGCGCCGACAACGGCGCGACGGTTAACTTGACGGATTGCAGTTCCTCCAACAAGAAGGGCGCGCCGGAACTTTCGGCGAGTTGGACGGACCCGGAGTTTAAGCCGCTGGATCGGGCTATCTATTATGTCCGCGTTTTGGAAAATCCAACCTGCCGGTGGAGCACTTATGACGCCCACCGGGCGAACGTGGCACTGCCGGAGGACGTACCTCCTGCGATTCAGGAGCGGGCTTGGAGTTCGCCGATTTGGTTCACCCCGCCCTCGAGCGATTCCAAAAAACCAAGGTAGTGAGCGGGGTAGATGAAGAGTTACTTAGAGAGTGCTCGCAAGTAATTTTAAGGAGAACGGTATGTCAAATCTATCTGAGATCAGCCGGCGACGATTTCTTTGGTTAGCCGGAGTTACTGCTGCTGGTATAACCGCGATACCCTTCGCTCAGTGCGCTAACGCAAGCGGTTCCGACGAAACCCCGGCTATCGCGCAGGACGCGTACATCTGGGGGTTTCCCCTGGTCCTGATGCAATGGTACGGTGAGTTAGGGCGCCAAAAGAACATTCCAATCAACCGATTCATCGGCAAACAGCGTCTGTCGACGCCCGCCGATAAGGTGGTCGGCCCCAACATCGACACCTTGTACGGATATGCGTGGTTGGATCTGGCCAAAGAACCGCAGCTTCTTCATGTCCCGGATACGAATGACCGCTACTACTCGATTCAGCTGCTGGATGCGTATGCAAATACGTTCACGTATGTCGGACGCCGTGTCACGGGTACGAAGGAAGGCACTTACGCGATCGTGGGACCCAAGTGGCAAGGTAAACTCCCCGCCGGTGTGCAGCGGATCGATGCCCCGACGAACCTGGTGCTTGCGGTCACTCGGACTCTGGTCTCCGGCGACGCGGACTTGCCCGCGGCGCAATCCATTCAGCGGCAGTATGCGCTCGCTCCGCTCAGTGCGTATCCTCGCATCCACCCACCGGAAGAGTTACCCGACGGCAGTCTGAGTCTATTCCAGATCCCTCAATTCGGGACTCTCGGACTTAAGTTCTTCGACGATTTAGCTGCGGGACTGGCAACTGCGCCGCCCCCAGCCGATGATGTTGCCGCGGTAAGGCGCTTTGCCAAAGTCGGCGTCGAGCCGGCCGGCCACCCCTCCCAGTTGCAAGACCAGGCGATCCTATCCGCCTTGCGCGACGCGGTTCCCGCCGCAGACGCCCGGATCAAGAAGGCGGATTATTCCACTCAATTGAATGGCTGGACGGTCAATTACAAAGTCACCAACTTCATCAAAGACCCGTTACTTCGGGCGTCTGTAAATCGTTACGGACCAGCGACGCACGTGGCGCAAGAGGCTCTGTACTTCTCCGCCAAGCCTGAAGGGCAGCCTTTGAGCGGAGCTAACAAATACATTCTTAGATTTAACGCCGGTGGTCTTCCCCCCGTCGATGCGTTCTGGTCACTCACTCTCTACGGCGCGGATTTTTCGCTAGTCGAAAATCCCATCAACCGTTACTCCATCGGAGACCGCACTGCAGGTCTTGTCTATGGCTCCGACGGCTCGTTGGAGGTTCAAATTCAAAACCAGGCCCCGGTACAGGGGAACTCCAACTGGCTTCCGGCTCCAGAAGGGGGTTATCAGCTCGTGCTGAGAACCTACCAGCCAAAGCCGGCTCTGTTCAATGGATCTTACAAGCTGCCGCCGCTCCGTCAGGTGTGAGACGGTCGAACTGGGAGGGTGCGAAGTGCATTCCATGGTCGAACAACTCGATCTTTCGAGTGAGACTGCCGAAGTTCCGCGTACTGGCCTGGAGTTGGATGAAGCGCCAGTCGCGGAACGCAGTCGATCCGCGATGCTGCGGCGATTAGTTCGTGAGCCACTGCTTCATTTTCTGGTAGCTGGAATGGTGCTGTTTGGCTCGGCGATGGTTTTCGAGCGCTCAGATGCCGTTACGAACGCTAGCCGAATTCAAGTGTCGGCGCCTCAAATTCAGCAGCTCCGCGAGGTGTGGACACGGCAGTGGGGACGCTCGCCGGATTCCCGTGAGATGGAGAACCTGATCAATGACTATGTTCGCGATGAGGTTTTGTACCGGGAAGCGTTAGCTTCCGGCCTCGACAAAGACGACACGATTATTCGGCGGCGGCTGGTCGAGAAAATGGAATTTCTTTCTCAGGAACTCGCTGCAGCGACTCCATCCGACAAAGATCTTCAAGAATATTTTGAGCGGAATCGCGAGGCGTTCCTGATTCCCGCGAAGATTGCTTTTACGCACGTCTACTTGAGTACTTCGAAGCGAGGCGCAGCAGCGGAAGGCGATGCGAGTCGGGCGCTCGCAAGGCTCGATTCCCATGGGATCTCCGCAGCGCAGCTTTCCGGCCTTGGCGATCCTTTCATGCTGCAGAGCGAATATCCGCTGCAAACCGAACAGCAGGTCAAGGAGCTTTTTGGAGAGGAGTTCGCGCGAAAGCTGTTTCAGCTTGAGCCCGGCGCCTGGGTAGGCCCATTTCGATCCAGTTATGGGTTTCATCTGGTCCGCGTCCTACAGAAGGTCCCCTCTCGGGCTCCAGAATTGGCCGACGTACGGAGTCAGGTTCTGACAGATCTCAGAAATCACCGTCTGCAAACTGCAAGTGAAGCCTTCTACGCCCAACTCCGGAGGAAATATCACGTCGATGTAGACAATGCAGCCCTCTCGGCCGTCGAGGCTCAGCGGTCCTCGCCGTCCAACAACTTCGGATCTTCGGAGGGAACGGTCCCGGATGTCGATTGACTTCTTTTACGGAGGCACTCAAAGGCGCGGGAGATGCACTTGGGGACTGGCGCTGGGCTTAGTGTTTTTGGCTGCCGTCCCGGTCCACG
This sequence comes from uncultured Acidobacteriaceae bacterium, assembly GCA_963778255.1. Taxonomy (GTDB): domain Bacteria; phylum Acidobacteriota; class Terriglobia; order Terriglobales; family Acidobacteriaceae; genus Acidiflorens. Next base: position 871 of record CAVZUP010000158.1, on the reverse strand, counting down.
CTCACACCAGCCTCCCCGGTTATCTGGCACTGCAGGAGACCGGCCCGGGATCATTCGACCTGGTTTGGAAGCTGCCGACCGCTGAGGGGCCGCCGCCGGCAATTTATCCGGCATTGCCCCCGACTTGCACGATCGCGAAGCCACTGATTGCGGAGCAAGCACCAGGAGCGATCATCGAACGCGGAAGCGTGCAATGCGGGACGAACGGCCTCGACGGCGCAGCCATCGCAATTTCGGGCCTCAAAGTCACGATTCTCGATGTTCTCGTGCGAATCACGTTTGCCGACGGCAGCAGCGTCCAGCACATGCTCAAGCCGTTAGAGACGTCCTTTGTCGTTCACAAAGATGGCAAGAACAGAGTCGATGTCTGGGGCTACATCACACTTGGGATCAGTCACATCCTATATGGAATCGATCATCTTCTCTTCGTATTAGGGTTGTTACTGATTGTCCGCGGTTTTGGTCTGCTCCTAAGAACAATTACTGCCTTCACGGTCGCCCACACGATCACGCTTGGCATGGCCGTTTTCGGCGTGGTTCGGGTCCCGCCCACTCCGGTGGAAGCAGTCATCGCGCTGAGCATTGTTTTTCTGGCCGTGGAGTTGGCCCAGCACTATCGGGGAAAAGAAGGTTTGACGTATCGTCAACCTTGGATCGTGGCCTTTGCCTTCGGCCTGCTGCATGGGTTCGGCTTCGCCGGAACGCTCTCCAAGCTTGGCATTCCATCTGGAGATATTCCTCAGGCCCTGCTGTTCTTCAACCTCGGCGTGGAAGCGGGGCAACTCGCATTCGTCGCTGTATTTCTGGCGTTTGTTTACTCCTTGCGAAGCCTGGAAATCCGCTGGCCGGCTTGGACGCAGCGCGTCCCGGC
>CAVZUP010000157.1:0-11983 GCA_963778255.1 uncultured Acidobacteriaceae bacterium | reverse complement strand
CGACTCAGTTGCGTATTGCTATATCCACCGCGCCGTATTCCAGCGCCTTGAGCGTGCTTTGCGCGCCTTCTTCCGCCAGGCTCGAACAGATCACCACCGGAATCGGGTGCTGGCTCATGATTTTCTGCAGAAAGGTCAGCCCATCCATGCGCGGCATCTCAATATCGAGGGTGATCACGTCGGGCTTGCGCTCCTGGATGCGCTCCGCTGCCACGAAGGGATCGGAGGCCGTCCCGATAACCTCGATCTCCGGATCGCTGGAGAGCACTTCGCTCAGCGTTTGCCGAACCACGGCGGAGTCGTCCACGATCAGGACATGGATTTTCGGTGCGCCCATAAACTTCCGTCCCTACTCATTCCAGCGTTTCATTCCCGCGCCGCGCCCATCTCAGATCCCCGTCAGCCCAGGCGCCGGACGAGCACTTCGCCTGTCCTCGTATCGAAGCGAAGGTTCAGTCCCGACTTACCTCCCAGACTGGATGCGCATACCCGCAACCCCTCGGCCAGCAAGGTCTCAAGCGCGGCATCACAATTCAGTTTTCCGACCGTGGGTTTCGCGGACCCAGCCTCGTCCACCAAGAGCACATCGGCGCCGCCAAACACCTTGACTTGCAGTTCGGCGCGCACCGCGCCCAACTCGTCGAGTTGACGGGCCAGGTCGCGAATGGAAAAATCCACATAGCGCCGCCCCAGGACTGCACTCAGCGGCGTGCTCGGATTCGCCGGACACCTGGGCAACTGGGAGTGTGTCAGACCTCCGACACCCAGACGCGCGCTCCAGAACGCGACGCCCACACAGGACCCGAGAATCGTGCGGATAATCGCCGGTTTGCGCGCCAGGTACGATTCCCCCGGATTGAGATAGATATCCGACACCTCGTTCTCGATTTGCAACATCTGCGTGCCTATCGCTCCCTAGTTACGGCCGGGTTTTCTATAGACTGCGGGCGCGACCGCCGTCAAGGGAACATCCATGTCGTGCAGCGTTTCGGAGTGGCCAACGAAAACATACCCTCCGGGCACCACTTGCGCCGCCAGCTTTTGCAGGATCCGCTCCTGCGTGGGCCGGTCGAAGTAGATCATCACGTTGCGACAGAAGATCACGTTCACTGGCTGGCGGAGGCCGAAGTCGGCGTCCATGAAGTTCAGGCGCCGGAACTCGATCAGCGACCGTAATTCCGGCACTACCCGCAACAGCTTGGTCTCGGGATTGCGGCTGCGCATAAAGTACTTCCGCCGCAGCCCCTCCGGCACCGGACTGAGCGCCTCCAGACTAAATACTCCCCGTTCGGCCTTCGTCAGCACCGCGGTCGAAATATCTGTGGCCAACACCTGAAACCGGAATCCGGGATAGTCCGGACCGCGCTCGTGCAGCACCATCGCCAGCGTGTACGGCTCCTCGCCGGTGGAGCAGCCTGCACTCCAGATTCGCAGCGGCCTTCCGCTCTCGTCTCCCGCCACCAGCCCTGGAAGCGCCCGCTGCACCAGAAATTCAAAATGCTCCGGCTCGCGAAAGAAGTCGGTCTTATTGGTGCTTACGGCGTCGATTAAGTGAACGATCTCTTCCTTCTGGTTGTGTCCGCCAAACAGATATGCACAGTACGCGGCATACGATTCAAGGTGCAGGCTGCGCAGCCGCCGCTTGACGCGCAATTCCAGCATTGTCTTTTTCTCCGGACTCAAGGTGATGCCCGAGGTGGAATAGATCAGGCTGCGCAGCCGGTCGAAATCCGAGTTGGAGATGCTGTCCTCGTGCACGCTCATGGCGTAATAGAGCTGGGCTCACGCCCCGCCTCCTCCCAGGAAGCCACTAAGCGGTCGCCTCGACTGCCGCCGGAACGGTGGTGTCCGCCGCCCGCACCGCCGCCAGTTCCTCGGCCGAGAACACGCGGTCGATGTCCAGGATCATGACGAATTGGGTGTCCCGTTTCCCCATGCCCTTGAGGAAATTGGTCCGGATGTAGGTTCCGATTCGTGGCGCCGGCTGAATCTGTTCCGGCTCCAGGTCGATGACTTCCTCCACCGAATCGGCCAGCGCGCCAATTACCGTGGATTCGTTTTCGAGCAGCACCTCCACCACCACGATGCAGGTGTTTCTCGTCTTTTCGGTTTTCGACATCTCCAGACAGAGCCGCAGATCGACCACCGGGACCACGCTGCCCCGCAGGTTGATCACGCCGCTCATGAAGTCGGGTGTCCTGGGAATTTCCGTGATGGTCGTGAAATCCAGCACCTCTCTCACCTTGGCCACGTCGGTGGCAAAGACCTCGTTGCCCAGTTTGAAGGTGAGATACTGCCGGGTCTCCGTAATTTCGCTAACGCTCATAATCCGATCCTTTCGCATTCTGCGGGTTGCGGCGCGCCACAAGCGACGCGCCGGACGCGGTTAGAAACGCTCAAATTCCTTGTCCAGATCGTCGGCCTTGTCTTCGTCCTTGCCCCGGAGCCGGAGGCTGACCCCGGCCTTGGCTGCCATTGCTTTGGGAGCGCCATGAGCCCCCGCGGCTGCAGCCTGCCGCGTTGGCTTGGCGATGGCCGTCCGTGCCACTGTCGTATGGCGTTCTTCTCCGGTGTGGAAAAAGGCCAGCGCACTGACCAGTTGATCGGACTGGCTCGACAGTTCCTCGGTCGTCGAAGCCATTTCTTCTGATGCGGAAGCATTCTGCTGAATGACCTTCTCCAGTTGCACCAGCGCCTTGTTGATCTGTTCGGCGCCGGTATCCTGCTCCTTGCTGGCGGCCGCAATCTCCTGCACCAGTTCCGCCGTGCGCTGGATATCGGGCACCAGTTTCTGCAGCATCTCGCCGGCTCTCTCCGACACCTTGACGGTGGTGCCCGAGAGCTGGTTGATTTCGCCCGCCGCCTTCTGGCTGCGCTCCGCCAGTTTGCGGACTTCCGCCGCGACCACGGCAAATCCTTTGCCATGTTCGCCGGCGCGCGCGGCTTCGATGGCCGCATTCAGGGCCAACAGGTTCGTCTGGCGCGCGATTTCCTCGATGATCGACACCCGGCTGGCGATCTCCTTCATGGCCGCCACCGCCTCCACCACCGACTTGCCGCTTTCCTGCGCGTCGGTAGCCGACTTGTTGGCGATCTTGTCGGTCTGTTGCGCACTGTCGGCATTCTGCTTGATGTTGGACACCATCTCCTCCATCGAGGACGACGCTTCCTCGGCCGATGCCGCCTGCGAGGTTGCGCCCTTCGATACCTCTACCGACGCGGTGCTGATCGACTGGCTGGCCGACGCCACTTCGCCGGCGATCGCGCGAATGTCCGACACCACGCGCGTAATGCCGCTCACCATCGCGCTGAGCGCCTGCATGAGCTTGTCCTGCGGCGATCGTTCCCGCAGGGCTACGGTCAGGTTGCCGCTCGCCATCTCATCGGCCGCATTGGTGATCTCGTTCATGGCCGCGATCAGTGCGTTCAAGTTGTCCTTGATCAGGTTGAAATCACCGTGATAGGTGTCGGTGATCTGCGTAGGAATATCGCCCTTGCTGATGCGGTCGATATACCCGGCGGTGAATTTGAGGGGAGTAATCACGGCGTCGAGGACAGAATTCACGCCGCGCACAATCTCGCTGTAGGCGCCGCGGAACTGATCGTGTTTGCCGCGCTCGGTCAATTGCCCGGCGTTCGAAGCGTCGGTTAAGCGCGCTAGTTCTTTTTGCAGGCTCTGCAGCACGATCGCAATGTTGTTGATCGCCTGCTTCATTTTTTCGTGATCTCCCTTGTAGGTCTGGGCGATCAGTTCGTCGATCTTGCCGTTCGAGACCTGCGCGAGAATACGATTACCTTCCCCAATCGGCAGCAGGATGGCGTCCAGCATGGTATTCACGCCGCGCACAATCTCGGCGTAAGCGCCCTGGAACTGCTCCGGCTTGCCCCGATCCGACAGTTGCCCTTCTTTCGAAGCGTCGGTCAGGCGCGCCATTTCTTTTTGCAGGCTCTGCAGCACGATCGCAATGTTGTTGATCGCCTGCTTCATTTTTTCGTGATCTCCCTTGTAGGTCTGGGCGATCAGTTCGTCGATCTTGCCGTTCGAGACCTGGGCGAGAATACGATTACCTTCCCCAATCGGCAGCAGGATGGCGTCCAGCATGGTATTCACGCCGCGCACAATCTCGGCGTAAGCGCCCTGGAACTGCTCCGGCTTGCCCCGGTCCGACAGCTGCCCTTCCTTCGAAGCGTCGGTCAGGCGCGCCATTTCTTTCTGCAGGCTTTGCACGACCACGGCAACATTGTTGACCGCCTGTTTCATTTTTTCGTGATCACCCTTATAGGTCTGGGCGATTAGTTCGTCGATCTTGCCGTTCGAGACCTGAGCAAGAATACGATTGCCCTCGCCAATCGGCAGCAGGATGGCGTCCAGCATGGTATTCACGCCGCGCACAATCTCGGCGTAGGCGCCCTGGAACTGCTCCGGCTTGCCCCGGTCGGACAGCTGCCCTTCCTTCGAAGCGTCGGTCAGGCGCGCCATTTCTTTCTGCAGGCTTTGCACGACCACGGCAACATTGTTGACCGCCTGTTTCATCTTTTCGTGGTCGCCCTTATAGGTCTGGGCGATTAGTTCGTCGATCTTGCCGTTCGAGACCTGGGCGAGAATACGGTTGCCCTCGCCAATCGGCACCAGGATGGCATCCAGCATGGTGTTGATGCCGTTCACCATTTCGCGATAAATACCGTCGAATTGTTCGACCCTGCCGCGCTCGTTGAGACGGCCGTCCCGCGAGGCTTCGACCAACCGAATAATCTCCTGTGAGACGAGCAGCATCTGGTCCTCTGCCGATTTTTGTGTGCTGCCATGTCCGTTTCCAGCCTCGGCCGCATCGGCGCCCCACAACTTTCGAGTTTCGTGTACAACTTTCGTTGGCATAACTTCCAGCTCCTTGTGTATTGAATTCGTTCGCCGTTGGGTTTTTGATCTCTTGCGTAAGACTCTTCCAGTAACCAGACGCAGTTGGTTAAAGCGTTGTTGATGAGCGCTAGCCATGATCTCCAGCGCCGACGAAACCTCAACCTGGCGGGATCGAGAACCGGGGCCCCGCAGCCCTGGACCAATCTTCACGATTCCAATCAAGAACGCTCGAATTCCTTATCCGAGTCCATGTCCTCGCCCCTGTCGTGGAGCCGGTGCCCATTAGTTTGGTTCCGATCTTCATGTTGCTGAACGTTCTTGCAACTCTTCTGAAGATGCCCTGGGAGCCGCGCGACGCCCTGCGCTCCTACATCGCCGCTCCCTGCGCGCGGGGCCGAGGCGCGGCGCGCGACTCTATCCCCGGACGCTGCGTCACACTGCCAAGCACCTCCCGTACCAGCCGGTGCGGATCGAGGATCAGCGCTACTGTGCCATTTCCGAGAATGGTGGCGCCGGAGACGAGGTGGACATGGCGGTAGAAGCGGCCCAGATTCTTGATCACCGTCTGGTGGTCGCCGAGCACCTGGTCCACCACGAAGCCGTAGCGCCCGTCCTCGGTCTCGGCCACCATAATCTGCTCGCGCTCCGGCAGTTCCGCCGCCATGTGGAAGTACTCGCGGAGACGTATATAGGGAATGATTTCCCCGCGTACGTTGGCCACATGCTTGCCATTCGCCCGCTCGATGTCTTGCCGCGTCAGCTCGATGCATTCGAGCGTGCTGGCCAGCGGCAGCACAAAATAGGCGGAGTCGACGCGCACCAGCAGGCCGTCGATGATGGCGAGCGTAAGCGGCAGCCGCAGGCTCACGATGGTGCCGAGGCCTGGCTTGCTCGCGATTTCAATGGTTCCGCGCAGCGCCTCCACCCCGCGCCGGACGACGTCCATGCCTACGCCCCGGCCGGAGACGTCGGTCACCTGCCGTGCCGTCGAAAAACCCGCCGCCAAAATGAAGGAGAAGATCTGGCTCTCGGTCAGCTGCGCGTCGGCCGGCACCAGGCCTCTTTCGACCGCACGCTCCCGCACGCGCGCGGCGTCGATGCCGCCGCCGTCGTCCCCCACCGAGATCAGGACGTTCCCGCCCGAATGCTTGGCGGAAAGGTGAATCACCGCGCTCGGTCTCTTCCCGGCGGCGATGCGCTGATCGCGCGGCTCAATGCCATGGTCCATGCTGTTGCGGATCAGGTGCAGCAAGGGATCGTTCAACTGGTCGAGCACGCTTTTATCCAGTTCGGTCTCGGCACCCTCGATGGTAAGTTCGACTTCCTTGTGCAAGTCCCGCGCCAGGTCGAACACCAGGCGGCGGAAGCGCTCAAACGTGGCCCGGATGGGCAACATGCGGATATTGATCGCCTTTTCGCGCAGCGCCGACGTCAGGCGCTCGATTTCCTCCGATACTGCGGCCACCTCCGGATCTTCGTGCCGGGTGGCCAGTTCCCCCAGCCGCGCTTGCACCGTCACCAGTTCGCCGACCAGATTGACGAACTGGTCGAGCTTGACGGCGGGTACGCGAATGCTCGAAACGGTATCCGGCGAATCGCTGGCGCGCCGCCCCCAGGGAGGATATTTCGGAGCTGGCGCTTTCGCCGCATTGTCGGGCGAACCGTCGGCACGGCGGCCGCCGCTTGCCGGCTCCGCTTCGGCCTTCTGCGGCGGTGCGGCGGCAGCGCTCGCAGCCGATGCCAGCGCCGGCTTGGCCGCTTGCCCAACCGTCGGCTCGGTCGTCGGCTCGATCGTTGGCTCGTTCGTCGACTCGATCGTCGGCTCGATCGTCAGCTCACAGCAATCCGCCACGAAGATGAAGACGTCCGAGATCGCCTCGCGCGTAGCCGCGCCGCTCAGGACCATGTCCCAGGCGATGTAGCAGCGCTCGGGGTCCAATTCGCCAATGGGCGGAACCGCTGCCATGCTGGCTTTGAGGCGCAGGCTACCGAGCCCCCGCAGTTCGCGCAACAGCAGCAGCGGATTGGTGCCCGAGCGCAGCAGATCGGCTCCGGGAGAAAAGTGGATTTGCCAGTCGCGAGCCGCGCCGCTGACGACGGCGGGCGGCGGAGGCACAGCCGCCTCCGTGGGCGCGCCGCGAGACTCTGTCTTTCCGGTCAGCTGCCGCAACTGCTCCAGGATCGCGCTGGAGGCGTCCCGGCTCACCGTCCCCTGTCCGGCGGCCTCGGAGAGCATGGCTTTAATCTGATCGAGCGCCGATAAGGAAAGATTAATGAGCTCGGAGGTGACCTCGAGCCGTCCATTGCGCACTTCGTCGAAGGCGTTTTCCAGGTTATGGCTGAAGGCAGCCAGCTCGTCGAAGCCGAACATCGCTCCCGAACCCTTAATGGTGTGCAGCGCGCGGAAGGCTCTTCCCATCAGTTCGGCGTCGGAGCGGTTCTCGTTCAGCGCCAGCAGACAGGACTCGAGCTCGACCATGATGTCGCGAGCTTCTTCCAGAAAGGCCTGCTTGAATTTGTCTTTGTCTAGCATCTGCTCTTTCGACCGCCGTTTCGACCGCCGCCGGCGCTGATGTCTACTTTGAATCCGCCGGAATCGGGAACTGTTCAAAACCGCTTTCGCCCACGCTGACCGCAATCTCGTCCGGCACCCGCCCGGCCAGGCGAATCGCCCGGCCAGCCCCTCTGGCCTCGCGCTCCGCCGCCCAGAGCAGTTGCAAGGCGGTCACGTCCATCTCGGTCGCGCGTTCCACATCCACCCTCACCTCCTGACCAGACCCGAGCGCCTGTAGCAGTAACTTCTTCAATTCCGTGGCCGAGGCAATGTCGATCTCGCCCTCCAGCCCGATCAGGCACAACCCTTCACTTTGAGTCAGAGATACTGGCACAGTGCTGTCATCGGCCTCGGGGAAGAGAACTTTATGCCCGCTCTTCCCGTATGTTGTGGCCCCTCCAGATGCTTGATTGCAGCCTGTTTCCCGCGTTCCTGTGCTTCCTTTAACCGGGTCGGTTAAGAAAACTCCAAGACCTTCTTGGTTATCAGACTGTGGCAATTCTCAGGGGCACGTCAGAGGCCGGGCTCGAGGCACATGAGTTCTGTCCCAAAAGTGTGTGGGAGAGTCTCTGTGGAATTGCGGAACGGAGTGCGGTGCTTGGCTAGTTGTTAAGAAAGGTGGACGGTGGCCGCTGCCGAGGATTTTGCGCTCAGTATTACCCACCGCTCCCCGACAAGCTTGGCATATTGCCGATTCACTCTGATCGGGGTACCGGTGTAAGCTTCACGTGCGGGAGTTGGGACCGAGATGAGGGTTGCTGTACCAGGTCTTCCGACTACCACATCTTGCACGAAGGCGATCCATGAGCACGGTACCTGTGATGGCAACCACTCCGCACTCCGCGAGTAAACGCCTTGTGCTGCTGCTGATGGCCGTGACGTCCGCAGGATACGTATGTCGCGTGGCCATAACCGTGGTAGCTCCAAACATCATGCAGGCCTTCGGGCTGACCCAGGCGCAAATGGGGACTGTGTTCAGTGCCTTCCTGGTCGGGTACACGTTATTCCAAGTACCTTCGGGAGCACTGGCCGACCGGGTCAGCGCCCGCCGCATCTTCCTGGTTCTTTGCATCGGGTGGGCGGTGCTTACGGTTCTAACCGCGATGGTGGGATGGCGTGGAATCGGACTGGCCATCGTCATTCCGCAATTGTGGTTCATCCGCGCCGTGTTTGGCATCGTGGCCGCTCCCACTTATCCCACCTCCGGTAGGACCATCGCCATGACGATGCCGCCGCGGCTGCAAGCTCGAGCGAACAGCCTGGTGCTGGCCAGCGTCGGTGTAGGATCGGCGGTCACGCCGCTGTTGCTCGCGCCCGTCACCAGCCACTACGGCTGGCGCTGTGCATTGGGGGTCGCAGCTCTACTCAGCGTGGCTGCGGGGGCGCTGTGGTGGCGGTTCGCGCCGCGGCAACTTCCCTTGTCGGGTATTCCGAGCGGATCGGCTGCAACCGGCGCAGCTGCCGGATCGCCGAAGGCCCCCGCTCAACCGTTGCGCTTGCCAAGCTTCTGGTTCCTCTCCGCCAGTTATCTGCTACAGAGCTACTTGGGATACATCTTCATCTTCTGGTTTTACTTGTACCTGGTCCAGGTGCGTCACTTCGAGGTGCTCAAGGCCGCCAGCTTCACCGCACTTCCATGGATCGGAACCGTCTTCGCGATACCACTGGGAGGAGTTCTATCAGATGCCGCTGTGATCCGCTGGGGTGCGACTTGGGGACGTCGAATCGTCCCGCTCGTGGCCCTCTGCGCCGCCGCCGTCTTCCTGGTGATTGGGGCTCGTACGCCTAGGCCGCTGATGGCCGTGGCTGCCCTCACGGCGTGCACCGTGCTGGTGCAGAGCACGGAGGGCCCGTTCTGGGCGACGATGACGCAACTTTCCGGTGAGCATAGCGGCATTGCCGGCGGCACGATGAACTTTGGCAGTAACCTCGGCGGCATGGTTTCGCCTGCGCTCACGCCCTGGCTGGCAGAGCGTATCGGATGGGAAACTGCTTTATCGTTTACTGCGGGATTAGCAGTAGTGGCAGCGGTGTTGTGGCTGGGTGTGCGCGTCGAGTCCAAGGAAAAGTGAAATCGCGGGTTTCGACTCCGCGCTTAATATCTAGTATGGCGGTCTTTCGTATAATCCTGCTCCATGGAAACCGGTCGCAAGAACCGCGTCGCCAGCGTTGCCGCCTAGGCCGAATCCTAGTTTCTTATTGACTATTGCCACCGATCCAGTAGAAGAGGCTGAGGGGCCGGCTCCGTTGACCCGGAGGATCTAATGAGGTGGCCGCAATTGATCACGATTCTGGTCACAACTCTTGCGGCTGGTTTCCTAAGTGATTGGAAAGATGGAGCGGGAGACCGGGATCGAACCGGCGACATCCAGCTTGGGAAGCTGGCGTTCTACCGCTGAACTACTCCCGCTCAACGTGCTTAGACTACCATTCCAGTCCATGCAAGACAACGGCCTAACTCCGTGGCGACGGTGTCTCGCCGGCTGTCCCGTGGGCGTCTCGCCCACGCCGCGAGAAAAATGAAGGTGATCCACTTCACGCGCTCCCGCGTTTGCCTTTCTCGCGCGCTCTTCGTAAGATTCCCGCTCGGGACCGTCATCCGAAATCATCCGCCGTTGCAGGAGAATCGATGCCCACCGAACCTATCCCAGCAAAGCTCGAACTGAACCGCAACTCACGCCGCGCTTTTCTGCGCACGGCGGCGACCGCGACTCTGGCCGCGACGGCGTACCCGGCGCTCGGAGCAACCCGCGTTTCCGATCCCGCGCCGCCCACCAAGCTCGCGCATGACTTCAAACTCGACTTCGAGCTCGATGAAATCACGATTGACGGCGCCCAGCAGGCCCTTCAGTCCGGCCGATATTCCTCCCGCTCTCTGACCGAGAAATACCTGGCTCGCATTGCAGAGATCGACAAATCTGGCCCCATGGTCAACTCCGTCATCGAACTGAATCCCGACGCTCTCCAGATCGCCGAGACGCTTGACCAGGAGCGCACAGCCAAAGGCCCGCGCGGCCCGCTGCATGGCATTCCTATCCTGATCAAGGACAACATCGACACCGGCGACCGCATGAATACCACGGCCGGATCGCTGGCCTTACTTGGAACCCCCGCGCCCCACGACGCCTTCGTCGCCGCGCAATTGCGCAAGGCCGGAGCCATAATCCTCGGCAAGACCAATCTCAGCGAGTGGGCCAACATACGCTCCAGTCATTCCACCAGCGGATGGAGCGGCCGCGGCGGCCTGACGCGCAATCCTTATGCTCTCGACCGCAATCCCTGCGGATCAAGCTCCGGCACAGGAGCTGCCGTCTCAGCGAATCTGTGCGTGGCCGGCGTGGGTACAGAGACCGACGGCTCGGTCGTCTGTCCCTCATCGTCAAACGGTCTGGCAGGCATGAAACCTACGGTTGGACTGGTAAGCCGCAGCGGCATCATTCCTATCTCGCACAGTCAGGATACCGCCGGTCCCATGGCGCGCACCGTGCGCGACGTGGCCGTTCTTCTCAGCGCGATGGCGGGAGCCGATCCTGACGATACCGCGACCGCTGACGGCGGGGGCAAGCGATTCCCGGACTACACAAAGTTTCTCGATCCCGCGGGCCTCAAAGGCGCGCGCCTCGGCGTGGTGCGCAAATACTGCGGCTTCAACGACGCCGTCGATCATCTGATGGACACGCTTCTCGACCAGATGAAGCACGCGGGGGCGCAGATCATCGATCCCGCTGAAATTCCGACGCTCGGCAAGTTCGATGAAAGCGAACTCACCGTCTTTTACTACGAATTGAAGGCCGACCTGGCCGCCTATCTCGCTCGCCGCGGCAGCTCTTCACCGGTCAAGAGTCTGAAGGATGTGATCGAATTCAACGAGCGCAATCGCAGCCGCGAAATGCCTTACTTCGGGCAGGATATTTTTCTTAAATCGGAGCAGAAGGGGCCGCTCACTTCCAGAGAATATCTCGACGCGCTGGCCCTGAACCGCCAGCTCAGCCGCGCCGAGGGCATCGACTTCATCATGGACAAGTTCAAACTCGACGCGCTCGTCGCTCCCACCGGAGGTCCCGCCTGGATCACCGACCTGATCAACGGCGATCACGCCGCCGGAGGCAGTTCGAGCGCAGCCGCCGTCGCCGGCTATCCCAATATCAACGTAACGGCCGGAAATATTTCAGGATTGCCCGTCGGCATCTCGTTCTTCGGGCGCGCCTGGAGCGAGCCTGCGCTGCTGAAGATTGCCTATTCGTTTGAGCAGTTGACGAAAGCCCGTCAGAAGCCGCGCTTCCAGCCTTCGATTGACACGCCGGCTTCGTGATATGCGCGGAACAGTTTCTTGACCATGCGGAAACACGAGGAACCCATAGGGCTGCAAGCTCTTATCGCTGCGGGTTCGGCCCAGGATCTCGCAGTGAACCGGGTGTAGTCGACGATTGCGCCGGGCGGATTCCTCTAGCTTCGACAATCGACCATCGCCAGTCTTCATCGGGGCCAGGCGTGATCCCGATATTTTCGTGAAAGGTGATGGTACTGAACGGCTTGGCCGTGGTCTTGAGGTGATAGAGAAGCGTCACATC
>CAVZUP010000156.1:0-15274 GCA_963778255.1 uncultured Acidobacteriaceae bacterium | reverse complement strand
CGTAAGCCCAGCCCGGTAACCACATCCCTCCGGATCTGGAAGTCGTGGTGGCGGAAGACGGAAAATTATTCCACCTCGCGGCCTGTTCGTTGATCCACGGAAAAAACAACTTGCGGACCATCACCGCCGCCGAAGCTACGAAAGAGGGATACACCCCCTGCGTTCGCTGCCTGAAGAAATACCTGGAAGTCACATGATGGGTTGACGATGGAGCGCTCACCGCTCCGCCATCAATTCTGTAACCTTTCTCTCGCCAGCGACTCTATTCCTTAGGCATTCGAAATCGGCGTGGGCCGATTGAAGGAGTCCCTATATGTCGAGCTTTTCCGCGCGCGCACTGGCCGTCTTGACGATTACCCTGGCAGGCGTAATCGCCTGCAACGCCGGCGATCGTGCCGTTGCCGTCCCCAGTCCCACCGTCGACGCCCCGCTAGCCACCGCCAAGTCTAAGCAAACCGTAGTTCTTGCCGGAGGCTGTTTCTGGGGCATTCAAGCCGTCTTCCAGCATGTCAAAGGCGTGATCAATGCCACCTCGGGATACGCTGGCGGCGCCGCCAACACCGCCGAGTACGAGCGCGTAAGCGGCGGAGACACCGGCCACGCGGAGTCCGTGAAGATCGTCTACGACCCGTCGCAGATTACCTACGGACAACTTCTGCGCGTCTTCTTCTCCGTAGCCCACGACCCCACCGAACTGAACCGTCAGGGACCGGACACCGGCACGCAGTATCGTTCCTCCATTTTCTATGGAGACGACGATCAGAAGCGGATCGCCGAGGCCTACATAGCGCAACTCGACCAGGCCAAAGTTTTCCCGCATCCCATCGTGACGCAAGTGGTCCCACTAAAAGCCTTTTATCCCGCCGAGGCCTACCACCAGAATTACGCCACCCTTCATCCCAACAATCCCTACATCGTCTATAACGACGCCCCCAAAGTAGCTCACCTTAGGCAGGAGTTCCCCGACCTCTACACCGGCAAATAGCAACATTATTTAATAGGGCTCGGCGGCCACTTCAGCGCGGGCGCTCACCCTTGCGCGTTTTGTAGCGCAAGGGTGGGAGGCCACGGCAGCATCCCCCTTGGAGTTCTCCCTAGATCAAAGCTCCCCAGCTTTCTCCACGGCCTGGCGGGCGGCAGGCCTTCTCCAAGGTTTCAAGTGAATAGTTGTCGTTCGGAGTAAATATCCGGTAGAAGTTTGAGGACAACGGCACACTTGCCGCGTCTAACACCGGGCAGGCCCAACCGCATGTTAGCCTTTGGAAAGCCTCCGGAGAGATGCCGCGTTGATTCGTCGCGTTTTTAAAGCATTTCAATATCGCGATTTCCGCCTCATGTGGATTGGCGCCTGTACCTCCAGCATCGGCACCTGGATGCAGATCGTCGCCCAGGGCTGGCTGATTTACCGCCTGAGCCACTCCGCATTTTTGCTGGCCCTCGATCAGTTTCTCGGCGGCATCCCTATCTTTCTGTTCTCTCTGATCGGCGGCGTGGTGGCCGATCGCGTCGAGCGCCGCAAGATTCTGCTTGGCTCGCAGTATGTGCAGATGGCCAGCGCCGGACTGCTCACGATTCTGGTAGCCACTGGCCACGTTCACGTCTGGCACATCCTTTGTCTGTCGTTCATTTCCGGATTCGCCCAAGCCTTCGGCGGTCCCGCGTATCAGGCACTGATTCCGACGCTGGTGGAGCGCGAAGACATGCCGAACGCCATCGCCTTAAATTCCATCCAGTTCAACGTCGCCGTGATGGTCGGTCCCGCGCTCGCCGGACAAGCCTTAGCCAGGCTCGGAGAAAAATGGTGCTTCGGACTCAACGCGCTCTCGTTTCTGGCGCCGGTCATTTCCCTGTCAATCATCAGCTCCCGCTTCCAGCCGGTAAAGACCGCGGAGTCGATGTACACCAGCCTGAAGCAAGGCATTCGCTTTGTCCGCCAGCAGGTTTCGATGGAGGCGCTGATTATTCTCGCCTTTTGCATGACGGGATTGAGCATGCCCATGCGCACTTATCTTCCCGTGTTCGTAAAAGATATTTTCCATCGCGGCCCCGAGACTTATGGCAATCTGCTCGCGCTCATGGGACTCGGTTCGATCTGCGGCTCGCTGACCATCGCCAGCGCAGGCAATATAAGGAAGAAGGGTCTCGTCGCTCTGGGCGCGCTGATTTGCCTCGGCGCGGGGATCTCCGGCTTTGCCCTCTCGAAGTCGCTGCCAGTGAGCGAGGCCGTGCTGGTGCTGGTAGGCGCGTCGATGATGGCGGTCTTTGCCACCGTGAATTCGTTGGTGCAGTTGATCACCACCAACGAAATGCGCGGCCGCGTGATGAGCGTCTACAACTTCGCTTTCCGCGGCGGCATGCCGATGGGCAATCTGCTCTCGGGATGGCTGGTTCCCGTGTTTACCGCGCCGATTGTGCTCGGCGCGAACGGATTCCTGCTGATTCTGCTGGCGCTCTATTTCCTGTTTGTGCAACGGCGTCTGGCCGCGCTCTAGGGAATGCACGCGCCGGGTTCAAGCTTGATGCGAAGAACACAACCGCTCCGGTACACTCAAATCAAAGCCGAGAGCAGCCAGTGAATATTGTCCGATCGGCACGGCGAATCATGATGACCGCATGACATGAACAGACCAAGCATGACCGAACACGACCAACAAGCCAGCGCCGAAGGCCTGAGCCGGTACCGTACGCTCCTGCGAATCTCGAGCGCAGCGGCGGCACAGCCAAATGTGCAGGCTGTGCTTCGCAGTCTCGCCGGCTTGTTATCGACCGTGGTGAAATTCGATTCCGTCGCGCTGCTTCTGCTCGACGACTCTCAGCAAACGCTGACGCTCCACGCCCTGGAACGTGGCGTTCACGATCCCGGCATCGAGGTCGGAAGCGAGATTCCTTACGTCGGAACGGTAGTTGCGCGCGCCATTGAGGAACAGGCTCCCGTCTTCGTTCCCGACGCGAAGCAGGAGATGCTGAAGATTCCTGAACTTGCTTCCCGCATCAACCCCCGTGCGATTCTGCATAGCGCTTACGTGTTTCCCGTCTCAACTTCCCGGAGGAAACTCGGCGCGCTGATCTTCGGCACACGGGAAAAAGGCGAGTTCGGCTCGGACGATGTCGAACTCATGGGCTCCGTCGCCGAGCACGTTTCCGTCGCGCTGGAAAGCGCCATGGCGAACGATGCGGCCGACGCGTATCAGCGCGAATTGGCGCGGGAGCGCGACCGGCTCGGCCTTTTGCTGGAGATTAACAATCACATCGTCAGCAAGCTCGATGTCAACGAGTTGTTCCGGGCCGCGTCGGCGTCGATCCGCAAATATTTTGCCAACGATTTCACCAGCTTCTGGCTTTTCGAGGAGCAATCCAACCGCTTGAAGTGCGCGGTCCTGGATTTCCCGCTCAGTCACGGGTTCCTGGGCGACGTTCCAACCGCTGAAATTTCTCAAGAAGATCTGGAGAAGCTGCGCACGCGGACGCCCACGGTTCTGACGGCTCCGGAGATTGCCAATCTGCCCGCCGTGTTCGCGGATGCGCTGAAGGCGGATTCCATCGTCACCATGGCCTGTGCTCCGCTCATTACGGCCGCGGGCCCGATCGGCATCATGACGCTTGGGAGCAGGCGCGAGAATAGTTTTGGGCAGCCAGACCTGGACCTCCTTTCGCAGATCGGCAGCCAGATCTCTCTCGCGCTCGACAACGCGCTGGCATATGGACGGCTCACCGCGTCGCGCGATCGTCTGGAAGATGAGCGCCTGTACCTGGAATCGGAAATTCGGTCGGAATACAACTTCGAGGATATTGTCGGGAAAAGTCCCGCGCTGCAAAAAGTGCTGGAGCAAGTTTCCATTGTTGCACCCACAGATTCGACGGTGCTGCTGCACGGAGAGACTGGAACCGGCAAGGAATTGATCGCGCGGGCGATTCATAATCTAAGTTCCCGGCGAGAGCGAACCTTCGTGCGGCTGAACTGCGCCGCCATTCCCTCGGGATTGGTCGAAAGCGAACTCTTCGGTCACGAGAAGGGAGCGTTCACGGGCGCGCTGATGCAAAAGCGCGGACGCTTCGAACTGGCCGACCGTGGTTCGCTGTTCCTGGATGAAATCGGCGATATCAGCCTGGAATTGCAGCCGAAATTGTTGCGTGCCGTGCAGGAGCAGGAGTTCGAGCGGCTCGGCAGCACCCGGACGATTCAAGTCGACGTGCGCGTGATTGCCGCTACCCACCGCGACCTCGCCGCCATGATCCGCGAGGGGGCGTTCCGCGAGGATCTTTTCTATCGCTTGAATGTCTTTCCGATTGAGATTCCGCCGCTGCGCGAACGCCGCCAAGACATCCCGCTGCTGGTTCATTATTTCGTATCCCAGTTATCGCGCCGGATGCGGAAATCGATTAAGACAATCCCCAAGCAGGCAATGGACACGTTGACCAACAGCCCCTGGAGAGGCAATGTCCGGGAACTGGAGAATTTCATCGAGCGCGCAGTCATTCTTACGCATGGCGAAGAGTTAAATGTGTCGCTGTCGGAGCTGAGAAGCGCGTCCACGCACAGTGCCGCTCCCGCATCGACGTTCCAGCAAGCCGAGCGCAAAGCGATTCTTGAAGCCTTGAAAGCCGCGTCGGGCCAGATCTCCGGCAAGGGAGGAGCTGCCGAACGCCTGGGATTGAAGCGCACGACCCTGCAAAACAAAATGCGGCGCCTCAATATCGCAAAGAAAGAGTACGGTCGCTGAACCAGCAATCCGAGCGCTCGGCAGCAATCGAGCCTCAGTGCAAAGCTATGCTTCCCCCTGTGTGTGAGGGCCTGCGCATCATCAGAATGAATGGAATCATCAGAAAGAACAAAATGCCCAGCAGGTGCACGACCTCGTTGAACGACAACATCCACGCCTGCCGTTGAATCATCCCGAAAACCATTGCGTACGCCCGGCTCGAAGCGCCGGCGTAATCTTGTCCCTTCGCCATGAGCAAACCGCGTGTGCCGCCTACGAACCATTGGCTCATGGGATTGAGCAGAGTGACGTTCTCGCCCAGAACGTTCGTGTTCACCTGGGTACGGCGGGCGATGACCGTCGTCACGTACGAAATCCCGATACTTCCGCCAATGTTGCGCAGCAAATTAAAAATGGCGGTCGCATTGCCGATCTCTTCTTTCGAAATCCGGTCGTAGGTGAGTGTGGCAAGCGGCACGAAAATGAAACCCATTGAAATGCCCTGGAAGAACTGCGGCCAAAATAGGTCCAGCGTTCCCGCTGCCAGGTTGATGCCGCCCAGCATCCATGTGGCGAAACCGCCGATTACGAATCCGGCGAACATCACCCACCGGGCATCCATCTTGGACACCAGAAATCCCGCTGCTGCCATGGCCAGAATCGAACCCACGCCCCTCGGCAGAGTCGCCATCCCCGAACGCACCGCGGGATAGCCCATGATGGTCTGCAAAAAGATGGGAATCAGGACGGTGGTCCCATAAAGCACCACGCCCACCACCGTCACCTGCACGATGCCGGCGGTAAAACTGCGATAGCGAAATACCCTGAGATCGACGACGGGATGCTCGGTCGTAAACTCGCGCAGCACAAACAGAGAAAGCCCGGCGACGGTAATCGCCGTCAGGATCGCGATCATGTGCGATGAGAACCAGTCTTCCTGCTGCCCCTTGTCGAGCACAACCTGAAGCGCGCCGACGCCAAGCGCAAGCAAGCCGATTCCCCAGTAGTCGATTCTGCTCGAATTGCGCTTGATGTAAGGCGGATCGAAGACAAACAACAAAGCCAGCACAGTCGCAATCACGCCGAGGGGAAGGTTGATATAGAAAATCCAGCGCCACGTGTAGTTATCGACGATCCAGCCTCCAGCCACCGGACCAAGCAGCGGCGCCACCAGAATGCCGACACCCCAGAATGCCATCGCCTTGCCGTGCCGCTCCGGCGGGAACGCTTCCAGCAGAATTGCCTGTGATAACGGCTGCAGCCCGCCTCCGGTCGCACCCTGAATCACGCGGAAAAGAATCAGAATCGGAAGGCTCGGCGCGAGGCCGCATGCCAGCGACGCCAGTGTAAAACCGGCGACGGAAGCGATGAGCAGCCGTTTCCGGCCAAAGTAATTCGAGAGCCATCCCGTCAGCGGCAGAACAACCGCGTTCGAGACGAGATACGAAGTCAGCACCCACGTGGACTCATCCACGCTCGCCGAAAGGTCGCCCGCGATGTGCGGAAGCGCGACATTGGTGATCGTGGTGTCGAGAACCTCCATGAAGGTTCCAACCATGACGGCGATAGCGACCAGCCACGGGTTAATAGAGGGTGGTTGCGGCGCGGCATTGTATCGGTTTGCAGGCTCCACGTTCGCAATCCCCTACTTGGTGATGACGGTCACATCGACGGACATGCCGGGCCGTATTCTCTCGAGCCCCGGGTCTTTGTCGAACACAATCTTCACCGGCACGCGCTGCACGACCTTCACGTAGTTGCCGGTGGCGTTTTCCGGAGGAAGCAAGCTGAACTTGGCTCCGGTGGCGCCACCCATGCTGATGATGTGGCCCGCGAAAGTGCGCTGCAAGGCGTCTACGTGCAGCTCGGCTTTTTGGCCAACCCGCATCTTTGCCAATTGCGTTTCCTTGAAGTTCGCCGTGCACCACAGGTCGTCGAGATTCACGAGCGCAAGCAGAGGAGCGCCTGGCTGGACCACCTGGCCCACCTGAACGTTCCTCTGTCCGGCAATGCCGCGGATCGGGGCTTTGATGGTTGTGTATTGTAGGTCAAGCTCAGCGCGTTTCACGGCCGCTTCCCGCTGCGCCACTAACGCTCCAGCCGAGCCCGCGCGCGAGCGGCTGATGGTGATCTGCTCGGGCGCGGTTTCCACGGCGTTTAATTGCGAACGCGCCTGCGCGACCTGGCTCTCGGCAGCCGAAGCCGCGGCCAAGGCAGCGTCGAGTGCTGCCCGCGAAGCCTGCTCGGCGGCAACCGAAGCATCGTATTGCTGATGCGAAATTTCATCTTGCGCGATCAGCGTCTTCATCCGATCAAGATCCTGAGCCGCGCGCGTATGTTGAGCTTGCGCCTCGCGCACGCGAGCCTGGGCCGCCGTGGCTTGGCGCTCAGCGGAGGCGACGCCGGCCTTGGCGGTGGTGACTCCGCTGTTGGCGGTCGTCGACGTGAGCGGGACGGTGGTCCGTGCGGCGGCGGCATTTTGCTGGGCTTCGGCCAATTCCGCCTGCGCCCGCTGCAGTGCGACTTGGTAATCGGCGGGATCGAGCTGAACCAGCACCTTATCTTTCTCGACCACATCGTCGTTATCGAAGTTCACCTGCTGCGCCGTTCCGCCCACTCGCGCGGCAACCATGGTGATATAGCCATCCACTTGCGCGTTATCCGTGGACTCGCGGTCCGCATAATAGCGCCACGCAATCACGCAGCCGAGCAGAACGCCCAATCCCGCCAGCGCTAGAAACATCTTCACCCGGCTCGTCACCAGCGTTTGCGGCGGCGTGGGCTGCAAGGCTTCGGCGCTATCGTCCCGCTCCAGCTCCGGCGCGGGTGCTTCCAACACGGCTTGAGTCTCAGTTCTCACGATGCAATGGCTCCTTGGCTTACGGTGGCTTACGGCGTTTGTTCTTTCTTCACCAGGCTGATAGCGGCGGTGACCAATTCGGCGGCGGCCTCCAGGCCCAGCGCGGTATTGATGCACAGGTCGTAGAGCGTCCTGTCTAGCCAATCTCTCCGGTAATATTCGCGGACATACTTTGCGCGTTGTCCATCCATCTGCCGGATCAGCGCTTGCACATCCGCGCAGTCCGCGTGTCGCGCCCGCAATCGGCGGATTCGCTGCTCGAGCGGCGCGTAGGCGAGTACGTTGAAAACGTCGGTCCTGCCATGAAGAAAAACCTGCGCGCCGCGTCCGACAATCACGCACTTCCCCGAATCGGCCGCTCTCTGGATCAATCGCATAGTGATGCCATGCACAAAGTTCTCGTCGACCACATCGGGACAGCCGGGCGCGCTGTACTTGTAGAACGCTCCGTAGCTCATCCCCGTGAAGATCCACTGCCACCAGCGGTGCGCCTGTTCGTCGAGACTGCCTGCCAGCTTCGGATCTAACCCGGCGATGCGGGCCACCCGGTCCGCTAACTGCCGGTCTAATAACTCCCAACCCAGCTTTCGCGCGACTAACCTTCCCAGTTCCGCCCCGCCGCTCCCGTACTCGCGTGCGATGGTGATGACTTGAATCACGGTCCCTCCTCGCCTATTGGCCCGTTTTCAACCACGACGCCAGATCCTTCTCGGCAACGCCGGTGGCCCGAGCCAGCGACGTCTTCGCCAGGTTGTAGGAATAGACGCTGCCAATATAACTCTCATTGGCGCTCGCAACTGTCTCCTGCGCCTGTACCACCTCGATGGTGTTGGCCACGCCCGAGCGGAAGCGATCCTGCGCCTGCTTCAACTGTTGGGCAGCCAGTTCCACCGAGCTCCGCGCCACCTCGACCTGCGCCGCAGCGTTGTTCAGATCGAGCAACGCCACGCGGATCTCCTGCTCGATGCGGCTGCCGAGGTTGGTCAGAAGCGCTTCGCGCTGCTGCAGGAGTGCGTCGGACTGCTCGGTCTCGGCGCGAGTCTTCCCACCATCGAAAATGGAAAACTGCAGGCTGGCCGCAGTCGTGAACGTTCCGTGCGAACTCCCCGGACGATTCCCCAACGTGCCGTAGTCGGCATCGAAATGGACCGTGGGCAACCGCTGCGCTTTCGCGGCCTGCTTGCCGGCCTGCGCCGCGGCCACCGACGCTTTCGCCTCCCGATAGTCCGCGCGATTGCCCAGCGCGGAGCTGAAAGCATCACTGAATTTTGGCCGGTCCATGCCCCGATACGGAATCTGGTCGACAACTGAGAATTGCTGCTCGCCCGGCAATCCAATCGCCCGCGCCAGAGCAATTTTTTCCTTTTCCAGATCGTTCGTGGCCGAAAGCACGCGCTGCTGTTGTGTTTGCATTTGTACTTGCGCACGCAGCACATCGATGCCAGCCGCAACTCCTGAATTCTTGAGATTCACCGCCTGCGTGTAAAGAGACTTTGCGGTTTCGAGCTGTGCCTCCGCCGTATCCACCCGCGACTTTCCGGCCGCAGCCTGGAGGTAGAGGCCAGTGACGACTTGGACAATCTGCTCCCGCGCATCCTGATACGACAGCTTCGCCGACTGTTGATCCAGCCGAGCCGCGCGCACATTCTCAATCGAACTCCAATCGAAGAGTGTTTGCG
Source organism: uncultured Acidobacteriaceae bacterium (assembly GCA_963778255.1). GTDB lineage: Bacteria > Acidobacteriota > Terriglobia > Terriglobales > Acidobacteriaceae > Acidiflorens. Next base: position 6,035 of record CAVZUP010000156.1, on the reverse strand, counting down.
AAAGCCGCGCACGTCCGTCAAAGACCGAGAAGGGACCGACAATGGACGGGATGCCCGGAAAGGAGCTAGGTGACAGTCCCATCGCGGCCAGGTTCACCTGCTCCACCGCCTCGCTCACACCACCGCTGACATTTGGTTGGAGGCGGCTTTCCGCCAGCTTCAACTGCGCATGAGCCGCCCGCGACTGCTGCTCCCCAAGGAGCAGAGCCAGATTGTGCTTCAGCCCGCGCTGCAGCGCGTCGGCGAGGGTGAGTTGGATCGGCTGGTCCGTGGCCGTATCAAAGCTGGCGCTGCCTGATGCCGCAGTCTCCATCTGTGCGTATGCGGCGGAGCAGAAGAAAAATAGAGCCGCCGCAGCTGCAACGAATGCATTCTTCACTGTGTCAGATCCTCGTGTGCAAGTCCGCCGACGGATACAGATCCCGCCCGGGCGGTGGCGCCAGATGCGTGCTGTCGTTGCGCGTCGCGCAGCCAAGCCATCGCACGGCAGTTAGCCGCCAGTGCGGTGTTCCGCGAGACGTTCAAGCGCAGAGCGCAGTCCTGAATGGAAGCGCGAATGCCCGTTCGAAGAACCAGAACCGCGCGCGCCAGCGCATCAAGTTCGGCAAGGATGACACCCGGCTCCATCCCCAGGACAAAATTCAAGTCCCGTTCGCGCTCGCCATCGTCGCGTTGGGACCAGTGTTCGCTATGCGAGCAATGCACATTCGCATACGCCGGTTCGCACTCATGGATGGCATGCGCGGCCCGCGAAATCGCGCTCGTAATCGTCGCCGACTTGGCCCACTCGGTCAGCCAGTCGCGGAACGGACTTCGCCCCTGAACCGTGGTTTCGCAAGCGTTGACGACGCAGTCATCAGCCGTTGCCGAGTCGCCGGCAATCAGCAACGCCAGCCGGAACATCAGATCTTTCTCATCCCGGAAGCAAGCCATCACTTCCGACGCCGACGCATGGTCCCGACTTTCCGCGCCGTTCGTTCTTGCGTGAAACCACGACATGTCTTGCTCCTCATTCGTCGAACTGCATTGGTCGAGCTACTTCAATCAACCGTGCCCGGGCAAAACTTCAACCCGCCCGGGCACGGCCGGGGGAAGGTCCGCGAACGGCCCCGCGATGCCGCCCTCCGGAAGAATTACCTGGGTCTTCCCGAAGCGGTAGGTGAAGCCGTTCACAGACGTCCATGGCATAACTGGTCGCCGCGACAAACCGGGCACCAATGCTGCCAAACCAGATCAGCACTTGCTCGCCGACCGCATCGGCGTAGGCCATCTCAGTAAGATCAATCACCAGTCCCGCCGGCACCGCCCCTCTCGTCACCAGAGACTTCGCCTGCTCCGCCCACTCACCGACAAACCGTCCCTCTAATCGAAGCGTCGGACCGTCATCCAGCCAATCAAATTCGGCGCGAAGCATTGCTGATTCCCCGGTGCCGGCGGCTTTGTCACCGTCGCATATACATGAATTGGCAAGCCGGCTGCCAACGTTTCCCCCGCTATGTCACTGATGGGAAACACCATCCATCGAGTGCCCACGTATCGCCCTGCCCCCATGTGGTCATTGCCCGTATGCGGGCAACCAGTCTGGTCCCGAAGAATTCTTGAGGGAATTTCCTTCCGGATGTCGCTTTCCTAATTGAGGGGATTTTCGGATCCCCATCAACTACGATTTGGAGACGATTACCATGAGAATTCTGCGTTTCTTTCTTGCACACGCTGCCCTGGCTCTGCTTGTCCTGTCCTGTGCCGGCTTCGCGGCCAGTAATCCTCTGCGCTCTCCTCGTGGGCTGGCGCTCGATGCAAGCGGCAACCTTTACGTGGCCAACACCGACGGCAACAACATCCTGGTTTTCAGCCCCAGCTATTCCCAGCTTCGCTCCAAGACCATTACCGCCGGGATCAACGCTCCCACGAGCCTGGTCTTCGACTCTCTCGGAAATCTCTGGGTGGCCAATAGCGGAGCGAGTAACGGCGGCGCGAACGGCAGCATCTCTCAATACACGGCGGGGGTACAGAACGCGGGCGCCACCATCACCGACGGCATCGACAATCCGTTCTCGATTGCCATGGACGGAATCGGCAACCTCTTCGTCGAGAACAACTACGCGAACGTAACCGTGTACGAACCCCAATCGGCCTTCAGCCCGCCCAGGTTTCCCTTCGTGTTCTATAGCGCAGCAGAGGAAACGCTCTTTTTCGGCGTTCTTGCCAGCTCGCAGGGCGTCGTCTTCGTGGGCACCAGCGGTTATTTCGAGGACACGCCGCAAACTGTATATGGCATGGAACTCAACTTCATCTACGGCCAAAATCTCCGCGAAACCGTCGATGGGGAAGCTCTCGCATTAACTTCCGATGCCTCCGCAAATGTCTATCTTGCCAACGCCGATGGCACCGTCGATAAACTGCTGGCAGACGGGGGAGTCCAATCCACAGTCCTGGAAGCGTCGTTTCCTATCACCGGCATCGCGGTCGACAGCAAACGCGGGCGCATTTACCTCTCCGACTACGATGACAGCCAGATCGCCGTCTACAGCCTGACTGGAACCCTCCTGAAAGTCATCCAATAACTTTGACTCGGTCATACCGCTTCGGCGGGGATATTGTATCGATATAACCGGCGGCGAGGGGGCCACGTTTCTCAGCCCTGCGTGGACTCAATCACCATTGAGGCTGCGTCACGGATAGTCGCGGTCTCGCCGCCAACCTCAAAGAGCTTGGAGTTTCAGACACGACCATCCAGTGCATTTTGAGGCACGAGAACGTGAATACAATGCAGCGTTTCTACATCAAGACCGCGTCCGCAGTTGCGGTGGATGCCATGAAGAAGTTGGAAGAAAAAATCAGGGATACGGCAGTTGTACAATAGGCAGCTGTGGCTTTGTCCGTAAGTTTCTGAAAAAAATGGAGCCGACGATCAGACTTGAACTGATGACCTGCCGATTACGAATCGGCTGCTCTACCAACTGAGCTACGTCGGCCTGCTTTCGATTCTAAAACCCGTCCGCGATTCCTGCAATCGCGCCGGGCACCGAACGTAACCCCCACAGCTCTCACGCCGCCTGTGCCAACGCTTTGTACTCGTCATCGGATTGCGAAGGCAACAGCACCCAGAGCGTGTAAATGCCGAGAGCAGTCCCCACCGGAACGCTGAGCAGCGCAACGAAGCCCATCACCAGGGCAAACGTTCGCGCCCATCCCTCATGTTGCAGCAATCCCCAGCCGGTGAAGAACCCCGCCGCGGCTTTCGCCAGGATCAGCCATCCGAAGAAGCACAGAAGCGGCCGCAGCCAGAGCGACACCTGTGGCGGCGGACCATTCGGAATATGAATGACGTGGCCGAAGATCGTTTGCGCCACCACAATTAAAACCACTCCGCCCACCACGTGCAATGCGGAGTACGCCATCCAGAGAATCCCCACCAGCCGCACATGCTCGCGAACCCGGCTGCGCCGAAGTTCGATCAGTCCCAGCACGGTCTTGCCGCAGCGTGCGCAGTTTGGCGCTCCCGCTTGCAACTGCATCCCACATTGATCGCAAAACATCGCGTCGCCTCCTCACGCACTCTCCTACACTGTTTTGTACGGACGCAAGCACGCATTAGTTTCAAAGCAGTTCCCAGTTTTCGGTCGGCGGATGATTGGCGTTGGACTTTATTACTGAGAACTGTGAACTGGGACCTAAAACAAAAAGGCCACCCGGCAACAGGGTGGCCTTTTCTTTCAAGGGAGAATAGTCCCAACGGAGGTTTTATCCATCAGAACTTTCTGCGGAAATCTTATGAGTCTTAAAACCCCAGTGTCAAGCAAAATGTGTGACTTAAATAGTCTTCTTTTCAACAACTTACAAGATACGTCCACAAGTCGACAAACCGGACCAAAATGACATAAAAACCGTCTTTTTTGGCCCTAACGACATTCGATTGAGTCACTTACCGGTCCCGAGGCGACGGCCGGGGGCCGTCGTCCAGGTGCAGCGAGATGAATTCCATCGCCTCCCGCCGGTCGAACACGGAGTCGGGGAAAAACCGTTTTATGAGCACTCGCAAGCCCCCAAATGCGATGCCCGCGACCAGCGCCAGGCCCACCACAATCCCGCAAAGAACAATCGCATTGAACAAGAAATTCGCCAGATTATCTTTCTTGCTCACGTAAGTGTTCTCGTTCCAGGTGACATCGGCCTCGTAGCTAATCGACGACATTAGCGACCGCGCTTCGCTTCTTGAAAGCGGACCAGCCGCGATCACGATGATCGGCCCACTGCGTGTATCGAAGAACGGACCCACGTCAACAATGGACGTAACCCCGGGCTGCTGCTCGGCAATCTGGTGCGAGGCATCGATCTGTCGCAGCCGTTCCGCCGCAATCTGCGGCGTCGGATATTCGATCAGCATCAGCGTCGCATCGCCCGCCGCCGCCGCATACTTGCCGATGACGACTTCCGCGCCTGACTTGAAATCCACCATCGCAGCCGGCAGCGGCGATCCCACCCGATCGAGCGCGACCGGTCCCAGTATGTATTTCGTCGTGCTCTTGTCGAAGTCCTTCTGAAACGCCCGCTTCGGAAGATACCCCGGCAGCGGAGGCGGATTGCCCTTGTTGCCCTGAGCTTGCGGCAACAGTCCCGCGAGATCCCGCAGTTGCGCCGCCGACATCACGCTCATTCTGTCGAACACCGCATCCACCAGCACGTTCCCTTGATAAAAGAGCACGCGGTTATTCAGATAAGCTCCGGCGCCACCAATCGTCTCCGCGCGCATCTCGTCGGACACGTAATAGGTAAACGCGCCATAAGCGCCGCTGGCATCTTCAAACACCGCGGCCTTGACGGTCAGATTGCGACCATCGTCGCGCGTGTAGGCCGCCTTCTCCAGGCGCACGAAGCCGTACTCTTTCAGAACGGGAGCATTCGCCGCATCGGCGGCCGCGGGATCGTCGCCCTGGGTGACTGTGCCTTTCACCTGCCAGCCAGCAAACTCGGTGGGAAGAACAGAGGTCGAAGCGTCCGAAGTCTGGCGGAGAGACGGGCGTCCTCGCCCGTCCGCAGCCGAAGAAGTTGCGGCCGGAGCGGAAGCTTCAGACGCCAGGGCTCCAGCACAAAAAATGCCACCGACAATAAGAGAGAGCAAGACCCCGAAGACCTGTCGCGAGAATTTCATTCGAAAAAAGGCACACCTGCGCTACCGAATTAGACTACCGGCAGGCCGCGAAAGTTTCCACCCGCCATCCGAAAGCATGGCGTAGCCTCGCGAAGAAGGCGGGAAACCGGAGCTCTCTTTAGAAGGGATGAATCCGGAGCGCGGAATCCCCCATCCCGCGCTCCGCCACCGGGAACCAGGAGACTTGGTCACGGTGCAAGTCTTGCCTCGACGGCTTCCCACTTTCACGTTCCGGTGGGTACCGTTTGTGTGTGCCGGCTTTGTCTTTTAATCGACCGTGAAAGTCTTGGCCGCGCTGGTGCCGCCTCCGGGTGCGGGATTCGTTACCGTGACTTTGAACGTTCCGGCTTTGGCAATATCGGCGGCGTTGATCGTGGCCGTAATCTCAGTCGCGCTCACAAGAGTCGTGGCGCGAGGAGATCCTGCCCAATTCACCACCGAGGTGCTGACAAAGTTCTTACCCTCCACCGTGAGCGGAAACCCGGCGCTGCCCGCGATGGCACTGCTCGGCGAGAGCGATGTTAGCGCTGGCACAGGGTTGTCGATCACAAGTTGCGCGGTTTGCGTTCCGACCCCATCCTTAATGGACAAGGTCGCTGTCTGCGCACCGGCGACCGTCGGTTTGGCCGTGACCGTAATCGTGCAGTCCGCGCCCGGCAGGCGGCTGCTTCCGCAGTTCGACTTCGCGCTGAAAGTTCCCGGATCGGTACCTCCCAGCGTGATGCTGGTAATCTCCAACGACGTGCTCTGATCGTTGGTGAGAACGACGGTTGCGGCTTTGCTCGCGCCTACCGCCATCGTTCCATAGTTGACGAGCAGCGGCGAAACGCTGACCGGTTGCGAGCTGTTCTGCATCACGGTGACGAAGTTGGAATAGGAGTTG
>CAVZUP010000155.1:0-15319 GCA_963778255.1 uncultured Acidobacteriaceae bacterium | reverse complement strand
TGCTGCGCCCCAGCGGGAACCTGCGGCACGTTCAGTTCCGCCACCAGTCTTACCGGCGTCGCCGTCACTTACACCGCGCCGGCGACCGTGCCCGCGAGCACCGTCGTCATCACCGCGACCTCGGTCACCGATACCGCAATCAGCGCCAGCACCGCTGCGATCACCATCAATGCGACCGTAATCGCCGTTTCGCTGAGCACGCCTCCACCGTCAACCCTGTCGACCGGCGCAACCGCTGACGTAGCCGCGACCGTAGCCAGTGACCCAAATAGCGCCGGCGTGACCTGGAGCTGCACCCCGGTCGGCTCCTGCGGTTCGTTCAGCGCCCCAACCGGCGCATACCCCACCTTCGGGATCACCTACACCGCCCCGGCCACCGTGCCCACCGGCAATACCGTCACCATTATCGCGACCTCGATCTCCGATGACGCGGTGAACGCCACCAGTTCCCCAGTCACGATTACCGGCGTTACCGGCATAACCTTGACTGCGGGCACGTACGTCTACTCGTTCTCGGGAACCGACGCAAACGACAGCTTCTACTCCGTCTCCGGAGCCTTCTCCTACGACGGCAACGGAAATATTACCAACGGCGAACAGGACTTCGTCGACTGGTACTATGAAGTGGAAGAAACAGGTCTGACCGGCAACATCGTCGCCAGTACCGACGGAACCGGCAATCTGGTAGTCACCATCAACACCGGAGACACCTGTATCGGTCCGGGTGCTAACGACACCGGCACCGACGGGTGTGCGGGTACCGGCACTGGCGTCGAGACACTGGTCGCCACGCCGGTTACCAGCTCGAAGCTCACGGTCGCTGAGTACGACAGTTGGGCCGCTTCCAGCGGATCGCTAGACTTGCAAAACAGCCAGATTGGCTCTCCGGCAAACGGCTACGCCTTCTACGTTGGCGGCGTCGACGTCAATTTCAATCCCGTCGCTATCGGCGGCATCATCAACGTTGACGGCAGCGGCACAATCTCAGGTTCGGGCAGCGTCTTCGACGCGAATGATCAGGGCAACACTTTCGTGGACGAGACTCTCGCCAGCAACGAAAGCACCGTCACTGGACCTGACGGCTTCGGCCGAGTCACATTCACACTCTTCCCCACCGATACCGCCGACTTTGGCGACACGATCGCCCTCGCGGGCTACATGGTCGATGGAAACCACATCCGCTTGGTGGAAACCGGCGATAACTACGGCGGCAGCACCGGCGGCACGGCCTTCGGTCAGGGGTCGAACACCGGGAACTTTAGCTCCATCTCCGGCAATAGTTACGTCGCCGGTTTGATTGGCGACGACCCCAACGGAGTGTTCCAGGCGACCGGCCTGCTCAATGAGAGCAGCGGCGCCTTTAGCGGTTACGTCAACTTCAACGACCTCACCGGGCCAGCAATTCAGGTCCCCGATGCGGTCTCCGAAGAAACCACGTATACCCTGGACTCCACCGGACGCGTGTCGATACCAGGAATGACCGACGGCACGATCACCTTTAACCTCCAGGTCTATTTGGACGGGAACGGCCATGGGGTGGCAATCTCCTTGGACAATAACGACGTGCTCGCCGGTCTTGTCTACCAGCAAACTGGTGGCGGCTCATTCACCGCCTCATCGTTCAGCGGCACCTACGCCATGAATGCCGGTGGCGCGGATGTGAACGACGAGAGTGAACTCAATACCGTCGGCCCAGTCATAGCGGACGGAGTCGGTACCTTAACCGGATCCGCCGACCTCACATGGGCCGCCAACGGTGGTCCAGTAGGGGATGTCACCATCACCGATGGGTTCACCGTTGGTGCCACCGGCGCAGCCGGGATCTTCACCGGCACCATCACCGGGCTGGATGTCACAACCCCATCAAACCAGGACAACTTCGCCTACTACCTGATCGACACGTCGAAGGTCCTGATGATCGAAACCGATCCCAACCAGCTAACGCTCGGATACTTCCTGCTGCAACAGTAGCGAAGTTCCAGGCCTTAACAATTCGAGCTGAACTCAGTGGCGCACTCCGGTGCGCCACTTTTTTCGTGGTCAGGATTTCCCAGTTCCAAGGTTGTTCGGAGCCTGCCCTGAGCCGAGGGGTGCCTCGCCGAATTTGCCAGTCCGTAGCGCCGGCGTCTCGCCGGCTGTCGCGTGGGCGTCCCGCCCACGCCGCGAGAAAAGTGGAAGTAGCCCACCACCGAAGGCCGTATCCAACCCGCCGAAGCCGCAAAAGCTGTATCATACGAATCGCCCCTATGAAGGTGTTTGTGATTGTTCCGGCGGCCGGACTGGGCACGCGCATGGCCCCGCCCTCGCCCGCTAAGCCAAAGACCAAGCAGTTCAAGGAACTGGGCGGCACGCCCATTCTCATCCACACGCTGCGTACCTTCGCGGCCGAACCCGCCGTCCATGAAATCGTCGTCGCCTTGCGCCCGGACGAAATCGCCGGCTTCCGCGCCCAGCTCGAAACTCAGTATCCGGAAATCCTCCGCAAGCCCCTGCAACTGGTCGCCGGCGGCGAGCATCGCCAGGACTCGGTCGCCCAGGCTCTAAGCCACATCGCGGCCGAGGCGGAAGACATCGTCCTGGTGCACGATGCCGTGCGCCCGTTCGTGACGTCCGAAATCATCGCGCACGTAATCGAGGCCGCGCAGCTGCATGGGTCCGCCATCGCGGCCTGGCCCGCCGTGGACACGATAAAACAAGTGGAGCGCACCGCCGACGGCGCGCTCATCAAAGCCACCATCCCGCGCGCCAGCATCGTGATGGCGCAAACTCCGCAGGGCTTTCGCTACCGCATATTAAGGAAGGCTTTCGATGACGCCGCCGGCGACGGCTTCCTCGGCACCGACGAAGCTTCCCTGATCGAGCGCGCCGGCCTCCCCGTCGAGGTTGTGATGGGCTCCCCCCGCAACCTAAAAATCACCACTCCCGCCGACATGGAATTGGCGGAGTTCTACCTGCAACACGAGAACGGGAAGAAATCTTGAAACCTGCAATGCGCATCGGCTACGGCTGGGACTCGCACGAATTCAAGCCCGGCATCCCGCTAAAAATTGGAGGCCTGACCCTGCCGCACAAAAAGGGTCTAGGCGGCCATTCCGACGGCGACGTCCTGCTGCACGCCATCACCGACGCCCTCCTCGGAGCCATCGCCGGCCCCGACATCGGAGCACTGTTCCCGCCCTCCGACCCGCAGTGGAAAAACGCCGACTCCGCCGTATTTCTGCAAGAGGCCTTGCGCCGCGTGCAAGCCGCAGGCTACGAACTCGTAAACCTGGATTCCACCCTGATTCTCTCCGCCCCAAAAATCGGCCCCCACGCCAATGCCATGAGCCAACACGTAGCCAACTTGTGCGGAATTCCCCAGGATTGCGTAGGCATCAAAGCCAAAACCCCCGAAGGCGTGCCCACCGAAAACGCCGCGATCGCGAACGTCGTGGTCTTGCTGAAACTACAATGAAATTGTCATCCTGAGCGAAGCGAAGGACCTGCTGTCCCTCGCAGCGGCAAGAAAGCAGGTCCTTCGCTCAGGATGACAATTCACGCAGGGCTTTGTTCGAAGTCCCCGCCAACTCCGCTCGTCGCGACCGCGCCGCCGCAATAAACGCACGAAAGATAGCGTGCGCCGATTCCGCCACCTCCGGCCCATCGTTCACGCTCCGCTCCGGATGCCACTGCACCGCCAGCACAAAATGTCCGGGATCAGTCCCCTCCAGCGCTTCGAGCACTCCGTCTTCTGCGCAACGCGCCACAATGCGCAACCCCTCGCCCGGCGCATCCGCCGACTGGTGATGCGACGAATTCACGGCCACTCGCGTCGTCGCGCCCACAATTTCCGCCAGCCGCGACCCCGGTTCAATGTTTACCGTGTGCGCATTTGCCACCGCCCGTCCCGCGCTGTGATTGATCGTCGCATCGACGATCTTAGAATCGACGACCGCCTCCGGGACATGCTGCACCAGCGATCCCGATCGGTGGACATTCAACGACTGCAATCCATAGCAGATCCCCAACACCGGCTTACGCAAATCGTACGCATCCCGCAGCAGCACCCCGTCCACCCGCTCCCGTTTGGTATCCGCGGGAGCCGTCTTCTCATGCCGCTCCGCCCCATACCTCCGCGGATCGAGATCCGCCCGGCTGCCCGGCAGCAGCACCCCGTCGCAGTGTTCAAGCTGCTTCATCACCTGCGCCGGAGTCAGGTCCAGTTCAATGCGCACCGGATCTCCGCCCGCTCCGCGCACCGCGTCTTCATACCGCGGCAACGCGCGTTCGGCGTACTCGCGATCCCCCGAATGCGGCACCGGAATCGCAATCCGCGGCGCAATGGTTTTCACTTGGTCCATACTTCACTCAGCTCAAGCGCTCAATCCCGCGCAGTGTCTTGCGCTGGCGGTAGTTTCGGATTTCCATCGCCGCCGATAGCGCCAGCACGATCGTACCCGCCGTAATCGCGCACGGAAACGCGATATGCCGGTACGCAAACGTCAGATTCGGCGCGACATGCTTCACCTGGGAGTAGACCACCGTCCCCAGAATGCTCAGCAGCAGCGCGACCGCGAACGTGAGCAGGGTAAACAGAAAAGTCATCGCGAATACGCGCACCGGAATTCCAATCCAGCGCGGCCCCTCCGAATCCGTTTTCGCCATATTCATAAACTACACCATTCGGAGCAGGCCAGGTTTCCCGGCTTCCAGGTTGAGAGCTGGAGGCAATAGTGCAAGTTGGTTGCCGTCCCGAGCAAGCGATCTTTGCTCTGCATCAATCTGGAATTGTCATCTTGAGCGAAGCGAAGGACCTGCTGTTTGTCAGCAGCAATCGCGCGGTTCGCTAGCTTCCTCGCCGAGCGGCACCAGCGCCAGCCCCTTCCTTGACAGCCCATCTCCCCTGCGACAGAATGTTGAAGTCTTTACTATGGCGGCTCGTTCTGACAGCTCCATAGCCCCCTCGGACCAGCCTCATCCGTTGTTAGGAGTTGCCGTGCGACTGCTTTATCTTGCCTTCATGGCTGCGACCCTGCCCGGCGCCGTGGCGTGGGCACAATCTCCGCCTGTTCCCAGCATGCCGCAAGCGACCGTCGCCGAAAGTTATGGCCAGCTGCCGTTGCGCTTCGAGGCCAATCACGGGCAGACCGATGAACGAGTGAAGTTCCTTTCGCGCACCACCGGCTATTCGCTTTTCCTCACCGGAGATAACGCCGTGCTGGCCTTGCGCGGGGCTAATGGCGCGCTGCGGATGAAGTTCCGCCATCCCAATCCCGCAGTCAAAATCACCGGCGCGGATGCATTGCCGGGCACGAGCAACTATTTCATCGGCAATGATCCCGCCAGGTGGCAGGCGAATGTTCCCACTTACGCAAAGGTAAAGTACGAAGGCATTTATTCCGGCATCGACCTTGTGTACTACGGCAACCAGCGCCAGCTGGAATATGACTTCATCGTCGCCCCGGGCGCGGACCCGCATCGCATCGCCTTCGAAATAAGCGGCCCGAAGCGCATCCGCCGCGATGAGCGTGGCGACTTGGTTCTCCAGATGGACGACGTTGAAGTCCGCTGGCACAAGCCGGTGGCGTATCAGGAAAAGAATGGCGCGCGGCACGAGATTGCTGCAAGTTACACCATCACCAACAAGAATCGCATCGGATTCGAGGTCGCGGAGTACGACGCCAACCAACCGCTCTACATCGATCCCCTGCTGTACTCCACCTATCTCGGCGGAAACGGAAACGACTTTGGCTACGCCATCGCCCTCGATAGCGCAGGCAATGCTTACGTCACCGGTCAAACCTTCTCCACCAATTTCCCCACTACCGCCGGCGCCTTCGAAACCACCTGCCGCGACAAATCGGGCGCAAGCTGTTCCAGCAACGGAGAAGTTTTCATCACCAAGCTGAATCCCGCAGGATCGGTCCCGGTCTACTCCACCTATCTCGGTGGCACCGGAGGTGACGCCGGCGCAGGCATCGCCGTCGACAGCGCCGGCAACGCCTACGTCACCGGTCAAACTTTCTCCACCAACTTCCCCACCACCACCGGCGCCTTCCAAACGGTCTGCAAACACGAGGACCCCTGTAACAGAAATGGCCACGCCTTCGTGACCAAGCTCGACCCCACCGGATCGGCCCTGGTCTACTCCACCTATCTCGGCGGCAAGGGCACAGACTGGGGTGGCAGCATCGCCGTGGATAACGCCGGCCATGCCTACGTCACCGGCGCCACTACGTCGCCCAATTTCCCGGTCACATCCGGAGCCTTCCAGACCATCTGTGGAGACATCGACGTCGGCTGCGCACTCGGTGACGCCTTCGTAACCAAGCTCAATCCCGCCGGATCGGCCCTGGTCTACTCGACGTATTTCGGCGGCGTTGCGGTGGACTACGGTCGCGGCATCGCCGTGGACAAAACCGGCAGCGCCTACGTGATCGGAGCCACCAGTTCCGCCAATCTCCCCGTCACTGCCGGAGCCTTCCAACCCGGCTGTGGCGATCCCGGGTGCGCCCTCGACGACGCTTTCGTGGCCAAGCTGAACCCCGCCGGATCGGCCCTGGTGTACTCCACCCATCTCGGCGGCAACAGTTATGACATCGGCACCGCCATCACGGTCGACGGCGCGGGCAACGCCTACGCCACCGGCTGGACCGGCTCCACCAACTTCCCGACCAAGAATCCAATTCAGCCCTTCAACGCCGGCGGCGGAGACGCCTTCATCACCAAGCTCAACGCCGCTGGATCGGCCTTGATTTACTCCACCTACCTCGGCGGCAACGGACAGGATAACGGCAACAGCATCGCCATCGACAGCGCGGGAAACGTCTACCTGGCCGGCGGCACCTCCTCCAGCAATTTCCCGGCCGTGAATGCACTGCAGCCGGCCAATAACGGCTATAGCAATGCTTTTGTGGCCAGAATCAACGCCGCCGGATCGGCTTTGACCTACTCCAGCTATCTCGGCGGCAGCGCTTACGACTCCGCCACAGCCATCGCCGTAAACGGGGTGAGCGACGCCTACGTCACCGGAGGCGCATCCTCCACCAACTTCCCCACCAAGCATCCATGGCAAGCAGTCAACGGCGGTGGCTACGATGCCTTCGTGTCCATGATCAGCGTGGGAGAAGCGACCACCACCACGCTCTCATCGTCGGCGAATCCGTCCACGTCCGGAGAAGCCGTAACCTTCACGGCAACGCTAGCCTCCACTCAGGGTGCGCCGCCCAATGGAGAAACCGTCGCTTTCATGGAAGGCACAACCCTGCTGGGAACTGGCACTCTTCATGGCGGTTCAGCCACCTTCACAACATCGTCGCTGCCGGAAGGCGCCAATTCGATCAAGGCGGCCTACGGAGGTGACGTGAACTTCATCGGAAGCGCGTCAAACACAGTGAAGCAGCTGGTGAACCCACCCGCAAAGTAATAAGGATGCGGCTCAGAAAACTCGCCCGAAGCCGGTTTTGGGAAGGGCACGAGTTTACTCGTGCCATAAGTCCCGCTAAATCAATGGCGGCTTTTAGCCGCTGAGGGAATGCGGCATCAAACTGAGCCACTACCCTGCGACCTGAGACCTCGACCCCATACGCTACAATACTGGCATGTCGCAAACCGCTTCAGCGATCGTCCGGAGCCCGGCGGAGATCGTGCAAAATAGCCCGGTTTCACAGGCCCCGAACGGCATCTGCTACGCCCGCTCGGGCGAAATCACCATTGCCGATAACGATCTCGACCGCATGATTGCCGCGGTTCCCGTGACCGTCGCCGGCGCGCTCACTCGCAAAGCCTATTACTTCGTGCCGCTCACCGTAACCCAAGGCGACGAAACCGTAATCGCCGACCGCTACGATGTTGCGCTCAGCGACAACGCCGTTTGCCATCGCAATCTGAATCTGGGCGACGCACAGTGCGTCTTCATCTCGACCCGTTTGATGGAAGACAAGTTTTCCGTGGCCTTCGAGTTCTACATCAATGTAGGACACGCATTGGTCGAACGCGCCGGTGTATCGCAACAGTTTGCCGACCTGGCCTGGCAGCAGGTGGAATCCGGCGTCCGCGGCGAAACCTCCCTCGACGCCTGGGAGGCGCGCAAATTCGCCACCGCCCACGGCCCCGACGCGGAGAAATTCAAGAACGACTATCTCGCCGCCAGCTTCGCCGACGCAATTTCCATCTACCTGCTGTCGGTCTATTTAGACGTCGACTACTACGATCTGCGCGAACGCGACTATCCCCTTCTGGCCCCGGCTCCCATGGCCGAACGCCTCCGCAAGATCGCCGAAATCTTCCCCCCAAATCCCGGCTTCGAATTCAACATCTACTATCGCCGCAGGTCGTAGATAGATGAAAAAATAGATTAGGAAGCGAGATAGGCAGCTCAATGCCCAAGACGCTCTACATGGTGGTCGAACACTTCAAGAACGGAGACGCAGCCCCCGTGTACCGCCGCTTCCGCGACCACGGCCGACTCGCTCCCGCAGGACTCACCTACGTGTCGAGTTGGGTGAGCGACCAAATGGGTCGTTGCTACCAGCTCATGGAAACTGAAGACCGCGCCCTACTCGAACAGTGGATCGCAAACTGGAGCGACCTGATCGACTTCGAAGTGCACCTCGTCATCAGTTCCAAAGAAGCAGCCGAGAAAATCGCGCCGCGCCTGTAAACCCCGCGCATGGGGCGCTCGCCCTCATTTGCTCGAAAGCACAAACTGATTCCCATCCGCGTCCTTAAAAATCGAAGTCGTTCCCCAAGGCTCTTTCTTCGGCTCAACCGCAAACTCCACGCCCTTGGACTTCAGCGTCTTGGCGGTAGCAAACACATCATCGCTCCAGAAAGTGACCGGCTGAAATCCGCCAATGCGGTCTTCGTGTCCTTCCGGAGTAAACAAAACCAGCTGCGATTCTGCGCCCGGAATCCCCAGCTCAATCCAGCGCTGTGCGCCAAACGGCTGGTCGGTCATCACGCGAAAGCCAAGTTTTTCAGTGTAGAACTTCAAGGCGCGATCCTGATCGCGCGTCGGGACGCAGGCAAACTTGATGCCACGAATCATTTTCAATCTCCTTCGAAACTGGTGAAGCCGGCCACAACAGAAAACGAGAATAGAAAAACGCGCTCCTAGATGCAATCGCCTATTCAATGCTATATTTACAGTCGGTATAGCACGATGGTCGTAGGTCGTTAGTCGGTGGCCACCGATACATCCCGAACGACGAGCGACCGACGACGAGCGACTCCATCCATGATTACGATAGATGACTACGTGATCGACGTCTTGATGCGCGACCTGGTCGGCCACGACCGCCGCGTCGTGAGCTTCCTCGTCTATCTGTGGTTTGCCGCCGAGCAAGAAAAAGTGCAGGGGAAAGACCAGCCCAAGGGAAATATCGTCGAGACCAGCTATCGGCAGATCGCCGAGGCCATCGGAGTGTCGAAAAGTTCAGCGCAGGCCGCCGTCGCCTGGCTCATCAAAAGAAAATTGCTGGTGTCCACCAAGAAGACCGTCACCGCCACACCCCGCTACAAAGTGCTGACTCCCTGGCGGGACCATGAGAGCCGCACCCGTGGACACTCTTAAACGGAATTCTAATTTTCTGAAAACGCGTGCCATTGTTGCGGGCGTTCCTCGACCGTTATCCACAGGCCGGTACATTCTTTCGCACCTTAGTGCCCTTGGCGGTCGCCGAGCTTAGAGCTTATGCTGAAAGAAGAAAGCAGATTGAAAGGTTCAGGCTTCGTTTTGCCAATGATTTCGCTTCGTCTCTACATGCTAGGGCTGGGCACGGCCGGCATCGCCCTGGCCAGCTATGCACTGCTGCATCGCAAACCGGTCGATCCGGATGATATCGAGCACCAGCGCCGCACTTGGCTGAACACCGTCGGGCGCATCACCGATGGCACGGTGATCGATGTCCAGGAAATCACGACCGCCGCGAACCGCCCCGCCACCATGCTAATTTATCAGTACGACGTATCCGGCGTTTCGTACGAGGCCTCGCAGGACGTCACCTACCTGCGCCAGTGGATCAACCTCCACTCCTGCCGCCTCGGCCTGCCCACCTCGGTGAAGTACGACTCCCGCAATCCAGGAAATTCCATGGTTATCGCCGAAGGCTGGATGGGCTTAAGACAGTAAAGATTTATTTGTGGAGAGCCAGGCGTCCCCGCCGAGCCATATCAAAGAACCTGCTCTTCTCTGTTTTGGGTTTTCTCCGTGACTCCGTGTCTCCGTGGTGAAAAACAAGCAATGAGAAGCAATCGGAATCAGATTTTTCCCGCCGCGGCCAAAACCATATAGACAACCTGTGCCGCCGCCAGCCCCACCCAAATCCGCTGCCGGATGCGCGAGCGCCGTATGTCGCGCACCAGATCCGCGGCTGTAGGCTCGACGGCCGCCAGTTCCCGCGTTTCCACCGGCAAGGCCACCGGTTGCAGATTCACGGGTCGCGCCACATCGGCCGCCTTAGGCTTGTCGGGATAAAACACCTTCGGCGTGTCCACCACCTCCGACCACATCGGCAGCAGTATCCACGACTTCGGAATGATGTCCTGAATCGGCTTGGCCGTCAGATGAAGCGCCGGCTGCGTTTCCGGAGCGACGCGATCGGCCAGATTCCGCAGCAGCGATCCCCACCAGAAATGGCTGAGTTGATCCGTGATCAACTCGCCGACATCGACGGGCCGCGATTCCAGTTCCAGCGGCGGCAGCGTTTCCGGCGAAATCACATCCCCAATGTTGGTGAATACGGTGCGAAACCAGGGCAGCCGCAGACGTTCGCCCAGCGCCAGTCCAACATAAACCGGCCGCGCAGTGAGAACGAGCGGCGGCAGCTTTTCCGGCGCGAACGTATCGCGCAGATTGCCCGCCAGCGACCTCCACAACGGCTGCGTCAGGCTCGCCGGAGGAAGCAACTCCAGCGAAATCTCCGCCTGCCCGTCCCCAGACTGCGAGTCGTCATACCAGGCTTCGGCGGCATTTGAGCGATAAGGCATAAAAATTCAAAGAATAAAGTCCTGCAAGCCTTTCTTCGGAAACTGAGCCGGCATTCTCGCCAGCGACCCCACTAACGATCTTAGATGCCGCGCCAAGCGTCTGTCACGCGTATTTATACAGTTTTACAAACGATGCGTCCGGGTTCTCCCCCAACTGAAAAACCATGCACACTCGCGGCAACGCACCGACCAGTCTCCGGTTCCGAATGCTCGTTATCGTCTTTGGTACATGAACTTTGATGCCGTTGAGTAGAACCCGCGCGCTCAAGCACAATCGCAAGTTGGGCTTTTGCAAGGAATCTGCCATGGAGAACCCGGATTGAACCACCGCGCGCCTGCCCCCGCCAAACCTGCACATCGTGAACGGCGGTTTGCCCGCTATCGTTTTGACGCCCGGGTCCAGGTGTCGGTATTCCGCGAGGGCTTGACCATCAAATACTGGGGCCGGACCAACGAACTCAGCTTCGATGGCATCGGCGCAACCCTCAGCGGCGAGGTGCAACCCGGCGAAGTTGTTTCCCTGGAGTTTCCCATCCCGCTCAAACCCGATACCATGCAGCTCCGCGCCGTGGTGCGTTATAGTCACGGCCTGCGCTGCGGATTCGAGTTTCTGGTCGTGACCGAAGAGCAGCGGCAGGTCATGCACCAGCTCTGCGTAGTATTGTCGAACGCGCCCTAGGGAAGTCCGGTTCCGCGCCACTCCCCAAGGCTCTCCGCGCACCTCGACATGCCTCGCGGTTCATGCTTTTCCTCGGACGTTGAATCAGAGTTTCCCGTAGATCAGCTCTCAACTTGCTGCAAAGAGTCTTCCATTACTGCCGTAACTAACGGCAAGGTACTCAGCCCACTTAACATTTGAGGGTACCGTTAGCGCACAGGGGAAAGGACTGTATGGGGGAGAACGTCGACCCGGCTGCAGCTGCTACCGAACTGCCGCCGCCAAAGGACTTGCGGGACGACCTCGCCCACGCCACGCCTCCCCTTCCCGCAAACCGCTCCGACCACATTTCCGGCGCAGCCCCCTGTTTGCCGGAGAGCGAACATGCCGCCATCGTCCCCTCCACGGTCGAGCAGGCGTATTACGAACAAATCCTCGAAAACGCGCCGGAAGCGATCAGTATTATCGATGAGAACGTACAGGTTACGCGCGTCAACGCGGAATTCACCCGCGTGTTCGGCTACACCGCGGCTGAGGCCTTAGGGCAACGGCTCGACGCGCTGATCGTTCCCCCCGATCGCTACGCGGAAACCGCGTGGATCACCGCCAGCATGAAGACGCAGACCAAGCTTTCGCTGGAGACTCGCCGCCGGCGAAAAGATGGATCCCTGGTCGAGGTCCTGCTCTCCACTTCGCCCGTGATCGTGAATGGAAAAAGAGTTGGCTCCTATGCCTGCTATCGCGACATCACCGAGCAAAAACGCGCCGAGGAGCTGAACGCCGCCCTCTACGCCATCGCCGCCCGCAGCCAGTCGGCCGAAGACCTGCAGCAGTTCTTCGCCGCCATTCACAACATCGTCGGCCAGCTGATGAATGCGCGCAACCTGTATGTTGCCCTCTACGATCCGCAATCCCAGTTGCTGAGCTTTCCTTACTTCGTCGATGAAGCAGACTCGGCACCCATCCCCAAACCACTGGGCCGCGGCTTGACGGAATACGTCCTGCGGTCCGGCGAATCCCTTCTCGCAACGCCGCTGGTCTTTGACGAATTGGTGCGCCGCGGCGAAGTGGAATTGATCGGCGCTCCTTCGATCGACTGGCTGGGCGTTCCCCTGAAAAGCGGCGCCACTTGCATTGGCGTCCTCGTCGTCCAGAGCTACAGCGAAAACACCCGCTTCGCGGAGCGCGACCGCGAGATTCTGAAATTCGTTTCCCAGCAACTGGCCGCCGCCATCGAACACAAACGCTATGAAGAAGCGCTGCGCCGCTCCGAAGCCCGTTCCCGCTCGCTCATCCTGAGTGCCGCCTTCGGTATTTGCCGCTGTACTCTCGGCGGAAGATTCCTGGACGTAAATCCCGCGCTCCTCACCATGCTCGGCCATACCTCGGTCGAGGATCTTCTCCGCCTGAACGCAAAAACCGGAGTCTTCGTCAATCCCCAGGAGTTCGACCGCCTGGCCGAGGAAAATCGCCGCACCGGATCGCTCAATGGCGTCGAAGTGCAGTGGAAACGCAAGGACGGCCGCGTCATCATCGTGCGCCTCAGCGGCTGCGCCGCCATGAGCAATGAAGAACCCGAAGAAGTCCTGGAGCTGATCGCCGAAGACATCACCGACCGCCGCCAGCTCGAAGAGCAGCTGCGCCAGGCCCAAAAAATGGATGCCGTCGGCCGCCTCGCTGGCGGCGTCGCCCACGACTTCAACAACCTGCTGATGGTGATCAACGGCTACACCGAGGTCTTGCTCGAGCAGTTGGAAAACGGCAGCCCCATGCACCACAAGGTGCAGTCCATTCAGCAAGCCGCCGACCGCGCCGCCTCGCTCACCCGCCAGTTGCTGGCCTTCAGCCGCAAGCAGCTCCTCGAACTCAAGGTGATCGACGTCAACCACGTGATCGGCGAAATGGAGCGCCTCCTCCGTCCGCTCATCGGCGAAAACATCGAGTTAGTCACGCGCCTCTCCACCAACGCCGGCCACACCCGCGCCGACGCCGGCCAGCTCGAGCAGGTCATCATGAACCTGGTCGTCAATGCCAAGGACGCCATGCCCGACGGCGGCAAGCTTACACTGCAGAGCGCCGACGTCACCGTGCACCAGAACTTCAGCGAACGCCGCTTCATCCAGCCCGGGCGCTACTCCGTCATCTCAGTTGCCGATACCGGCCACGGCATGGACAAGGAAACCCAGTCCCGCATCTTCGAGCCCTTCTTCACCACCAAGGAAAAAGGAAAAGGCACCGGCCTCGGACTCTCCACCGTCTACGGCATCGTCAAGCAAAGCAATGGCTACGTTTTCGCCCAAAGCGAGCCCGGAGCCGGCACAACTTTCTACGTTTACTTGCCGCGGGTCGAGGATTCCGCCGAAGAAACCATTCCCGCCAAGCCGCAGACCACCGAAGCCGACGGCTGCGAAACCGTCTTGCTGGTGGAAGACGAGGAATCGGTCCGCGAACTGGTCCGCATCACCCTGGTTTCGCGCGGCTACAAAGTCTTCGAAGCGGAGAATGGCGAAGCCGGCCTGAACCTCGCCGAAGCCTGCAAACAGCACATCGATATCCTCATCACCGACGTGGTCATGCCCGGCATAGGAGGCCGCGAGCTCGCCAAGAAGCTGCAAGCGCTCCGCCCCGGCATCAGCGTCCTCTATCTATCCGGCTACACCGAAGATGCCGTCATCACCCAGGGAGTTTCCGGTCCCACCACCGCTTTCCTCCAGAAACCTTTTACCTTGCAGAACCTAGCCAAGAAAGTCCGTGAAGTGCTGCGCGCCCGCTCTGCACCGCCGCCCGATTCCAAGTCCCTCGCGAAATCAGCCTCGCAATAGCCCTAGCAAATTTCTGATGTACCCGCTGTGACAATTCTTTACACCGATTTGTTCCCTCTACACCGCAACTTTCTTCTACTATCCGGGTTAGCGCCTCTCAGCAGAACAAACACAGGAGTGTCCCATGAATCCCCTTGCCTCCCCCAAGTGTGCCGCACGCCTGCTCATGGCTCTGGCGGCAATAGCCACCATCCTCTCCGCAGTCGGCTGCGGCAGCAGTAGCAGTTCGCCCGCTCCCAATCCCGGAGGCTTCAGCAACACCAGCCTCAATGGCACCTACGTCATCTCCATCTCAGGCACCGATATCAACAACTCAAGCCAGATCGTCCCTTTTTCCATCGTGGGGACCATCACCACCGTTGGTGGCGGCACGTTCACGGGTGGCACCATTGACGTCAACGATCCCGACAACACCGGGGTGAATCTAGCTCAGACCGTCAGCGGGACCTACAGCATCAGCTCCGACGGCCGCGGCACCGGAACCCTTACGACGCCAGCAGCCGGAAGCTTCGGCATCGATTTCGTTCTCACCTCTACCAGTCATGGCCTGATCACCCGTTACGACAACGTCGGAACCGGCAGCGGCACCATCGACCTGCAGACCAGCCCCATCCCAATCCCGGCGGGGTCCTTCGCTTTCTCCCTTTCCGGCGCAATCGCAAGTACTGGAAATCCCCTCGGCACCGTAGGAGCGTTCACGCTTGATTCCTCCGGAAACATTGAGGCCAATACCGGCACCGAGGATTTCAACGACGATGGCACTGGATTTCCGGATCTCGCCCTCTCCGGCTTCGTGAATGGGTCTACCAGCGGCCCCGGGACAGCGCAGCTCACCACCAACAGCAATACGGTACCGTCCAGCGGCTACATA
>CAVZUP010000154.1:0-6578 GCA_963778255.1 uncultured Acidobacteriaceae bacterium | reverse complement strand
TTTTTTATGTACACTTACTCATTAGACTACGTATTGCTACTTTAAGTCGGAAATTCTCCACGCGGCTCCTTCGACATTATCAGCGGTAGATTGCTGACCCCGCAAGGAAGAAGCAAGCGCGAGCCGTTCCGCTTAAACCCCGGCCCCTGCCAAGATTGCGCCCGACCCGCTGCGGGGAAATTTTTCTGTAACAAAGTCCAGGTTCCTGCATTTATTCGTGTGGACTTGAGCGAAGCAGTCGCAGGAGGCGAACATGATCACAGCGAAGGTTGAACTAAATCAGCCACTTAGGCAGCAACGCCAATTTGTGGCCCGGACCGGCAGCGGCCATCACCTTCTGCTGGACGATGCAGCCGGGGGCACCGGCCCCAAACCGATCGAACTGGTTGCCGCCGGGCTGGCTGGATGCACGGCTTTCGATGTCATCACGGTTCTCCGCCAGAAGTATCACCAGAAAGTTACCGGCTATGAGGTCAGGGTTGAGGCCGATCAAGCGGACCGTCCGCCGCAGGTTTTCACAGCGGTACGAATTCACCACGTGGTCACTGGGATTGGAATCGACGTGGCCGCGCTGGAGGAAGCGATTCGCCTCTCGGAAGAAAAGTATTGTTCCGTCGGAGCGATGGTGCAAAAGACGGCGAGCTTTCACACCACACATGAGATCGTCGAGGAAAAGACCGAGTGGATGAAACCAGTCGAGCCTGCCGGGGTTCAGAGTTGAGAACTCGCTTGAAGTTCATCACGGCGGCCATCGCGGCGGCATGGTTTTTGCAAGCGGCCCTGGCCCAACCAGCAGATGAGTCTTCGCCGCTTACTCTGCAGCAGGCTGTAAACATTGCGCTGGAGAAGAACCCGCTGCACAAGGCGGCGCTCGCCGACAGAAGAGTTGCATCCGCAGATGTTCTCGAAGCGCGATCCGTGCTTATGCCTCGGCTGATGTTCTCCGAGACAGCGACCCGCGGGAACGATCCGGTTTACGTGTTTGGCAGCGAACTGCGACAGCAGCGCTTCACAAATGTTGACCTCGCACTGAATCGGTTGAACACGCCCACGCCCATCGGAAACTTCAGTACGCGACTTGGCGGAACCTGGAATCTGTTTGACTCCTTCGCCAGTTGGCACGGCGTGAATCGGGCAAAGCAGATGAACGACGCGGCTGGGCATCAACTGGTGCGCACCGAGCAGGAGATTGTCTTCCGAGTGGTCGATTCCTACTACTCAGTGTTGCTGGCGACGAAGCAACTGGAAGTCGCCGAGCAAGCGGTGAAAACATCCCAGTCCATCCTGGATCGCAGCCAGGCGAGGTTCGACAGCGGCTTGGTGGTGGAGTCCGACCTGCTCACCGCGAAGGTGCGCATGGCGGCGCGGCAACAGGAGCTCATTCGGGCAAGAAACAATCTGGATCTCGCACGCGCCCAGTTGAGCACCGCAATGGGCATGCCGGTGGACTCCGTCTTTCATCCGGCTGATGCTCTGGCGGAACAAACGCTTCCGGTCCCTGTTCTCCAGGAAGTCGAAAAGCAAGCACTCGCAAATCGACCGGACCTGAAGCGAATTCAATCCGAAGAAGCCGCCCAGCAGCAGAGCGTGGCCATGGCGAAGTCAGCATTCGGCCCGCGAGTGAACGCCTTCGCGGGCTGGGAGATGGATAACCCGACCTTTGTGGCGGGCGGCGGCGGCAACAACTGGTTGGGCGGAGTCGAAGTGCAGTTTGACATTTTCGAGGGCGGCGCAAAACGAGCCGAGCTCTCACAGGAACGAGCCCTGCAGGCGAAAGTGGCAGCCATGAAGCAGGTGACCGGCGACGGAGTCCGCCTTGAGGTCCGCCACGCTTTTTACGACCTGGACTCCGCTCGGCAGGAAATAGAGGTTGCGCGCGCTGCCATCGCCCAGGCGCAGGACAGTCTGCGCATTAACCAGAACCGATACGACGGCGGGCTCACCACCATTACTGACCTGCTGGGTGCGGAAGAAGCGACGCGACGCAGCCAGACCGATTATTGGGAAGCTGTCTACCGCTTTCATACCAGCTACGCCAACCTGGAGTTGGCGAGCGGGACTCTGAACCCTCAATCTCCCGTGGTGACGCCATGATCCGCAGCAGCCTCATTTTCTCACGACTCATTCCTGTGGCACTACTTCTTCTGGCCATCGTTCTGTCCGGCGGCCTTAGCGGTTGCTCCAGTTCCAATAGCCGGCAGCCGACGCCCGAAGCGCCAGAAACCATAAGCAATGTCGCCGTCCAGTCGGTACAGCGGGCCGATGTCCCCGATTTACTGGAATCAGCAGGAACCGTACGCGCGGCGGAAACCACACTGCTGGCAAGCCAAATGATAGGGAACATCGTGGAGATCCGCGTACATGAAGGGGATCGCGTACAGCGCGGGCAGGTGCTGGCGGTAATCGACGATGCACAACCTCGGGCTGCCGTCGAGAGCGCCACATCGGCCGTGAGCGCTGCCGAACAGGAAGTAGCCGCGTCGGATTCCGACCTCGCTCTCGCCCAATCGACACTCAACCGCTACCAGAATCTCTATGACAAGAAGTCGGTAAGCCCACAGGAATTCGACGAAGTGAAGGCTCGTTGCCAGGCAGCCCAGGCGCATCGCGACGTGACACGCGCCGGGCAGGCGCAGGCCAAGGCGGCCTTGGCTCAGGCGCGCACATCGTTCTCGTACACGCGCATTCTTGCGCCCTTCGATGGAGTCATCACCGAGAAGAAAGCCGATCCTGGCACGTTGGCCAGTCCTGGCCTTCCGATCTTCACAGTCGAGGGCCTGGGACGCTATCGATTGGAAGCTGCGGTCAATGAAAACGACCTGCAGTACGTCCGGATGGGCGAGCAGGTACCGGTTGTCGTGGACGCATTGGATAACACCGAGCTAAAAGGAAAAGTCGTACAAATCGTACCTGCCGCCGACCCCGGCAGCCGCAGTTTCCTGGTGAAGATCGAACTTCCCGCGGATGTGCGGTTGCGTTCTGGTCTGTTCGGGCGAGCGCAGTTTTCCCGCGGTGAGCGGTCGTCATTGTTGATTCCACAAAGCGCGGTGGTGGAGAGGGGCCAATTGCAGGGTGTCTATGTTCTGGACCTGAATAGGCTTGCGAGTTTGCGCTACGTCACGTTGGGGAAGAAATCCGGAACCCAGGTCGAAGTGCTCGCAGGTCTGCAAGAAGGCGAGCCCCTCGTGACGAAACCCGGCGAACTCGACCTGAATGGCAAGCGCATCGAGGCCCAGTGATGACAGAAGAGGACTTCAAATCATCAAGCCCGCTTGCCCATGGTCTAGGCGTGGCGGGACGTATCGCCCACACCTTCATCGACTCGAAGCTGACACCGCTGGTCATCGTTGCAGCATTGCTTTTGGGTGCTTTCAGCATCCTTCAGACTCCACGAGAGGAAGAGCCGCAGATTATTGTCCCCATGCTTGACGTGTTTGTGCAGATGCCGGGCGCATCGCCGGAAGAGATTTCACAACGCGTCAGTCTTCCCATGGAGAAGCTGCTGCGTGAGGTTCCGGGTGTCGAATATGTCTACTCCATCAGCCAGCCCGGCGTGAGCATGCTGATCGTGCGCTTCTATGTTGGCTCCAAGGAAGAAGACGCCATCGTCCAGACATACAACAAGCTCTATTCCAACTTCGACCGCATCCCGCCGGGCGTTTCGCAACCGATCATCAAGGTCCGCTCGATCAACGACGTTCCCATCATGGCGCTTACGTTATGGGGCAAGAACTATGACTCTTATCACTTGAGACGCATCGCGGGCGAGCTGGAAAACTCCCTCAAACAGCTTGACGATGTTTCTGAAACCTCGATGATCGGGGGACAACCGCGTCAGATATGGGTGGTCTTGGATACAGAGCGGCTAGCCGCATACGGTCTCACGCCAGCGGGTGTCGCGGGCCAGCTCCAGAGCGCGAATACCCGCGCCGATGTGGGCAGCTTCGCCCGTGACAACCACGAGTTCAAGGTCGAGGCAGGCAGGTTCTTCACGCGTCCGGAAGATTTACAGCAAGTCGTAGTCGGAGTCCACACGGGCCGTCCGGTCTACTTACGCGATGTCGTGGAGAAGTTGGAAGACGGTCCCGCTGAGCCGGACAGCTATGTCATGTTCGCGAATGCCCGTGGTGGTACGGACCACATGGCCGGCGCCGAGTATCCAGCAGTTACGGTCACGCTGGCCAAGCGCAAAGGCACGAACGCCACGATCATTTCCGAACGCGTTCTGGAGAAGGTCAACTCGCTGCGCGGGTATGTTCTGCCGAACGACTTGAATGTCACGGTCACGCGCAATTATGGCGGGACCGCGAAAGACAAGTCGAATGAACTACTGAAGCACCTGCTGATCGCTACGCTGTCGGTTACATTGTTGATCGCTTTAGCGCTGGGTTGGCGCGAATCTGGTGTCGTGCTGCTGGCCGTACCTGTCACGCTGGCCCTCACCTTGGCCGTCTTTTACCTCTACGGTTACACACTCAACCGGGTCACTCTGTTTGCGCTGATCTTCTCTATTGGCATTCTGGTGGACGACGCCATCGTGGTGGTGGAGAACATCGTGCGCCATTTCCGACTGCCGGGAAGTCGCGGGCGTCCTCTGGCAGAAGTGGCGGTTGAGGCAGTGGATGAGGTGGGCAATCCCACGATTCTTGCCACATTCGCCGTCATCGGCGCCATCCTGCCCATGGCCTTTGTCCGTGGCTTGATGGGGCCCTACATGCGCCCGATTCCGGTGGGAGCTTCGGCAGCCATGCTGTTCTCCCTGATGGTGGCTTTCGTGGTTTCGCCTTGGGCAGCTCTGAGACTGCTGCGTCACTACGCAACAGGCGGCCACGACAAGCATGAGGTCGAAGGCTGGACGACGCGTCTGTACCGTCGCGTGATGAACCCGCTGATACTCGATCCCCGTCGCCGCTGGATGTTTCTAGGCGGAGTGGTGGTGCTGTTGCTCGCGACGGTTGCGTTCGTGCCGTTGAAGTGGGTGCGAGTGAAGATGCTCCCCTTCGACAACAAGAGCGAGTTCCAAATCATCATCGACATGCCCGACGGAACTCCGCTGGAGCAGACGACCCGCGTTGCGCAGGCACTCGGCGCTTATCTTGGCCAGCAGCCCGAAATCACGAATTATCAGATTTACGCCGGCACGTCCGGCCCCTATAACTTCAACGGACTGGTGCGGCATTACTTCTTGCGCCATCAGCCCAACCAGGCTGACATCCAGGTAAATCTGCTCTCACGCCACGACCGCAAAGCTCAGAGCCATGAAATTGCACGGCGGCTGCGTCCGGAGCTGGATAAGATCGCTCTTCCGTTAGGGGCGCGTATCAAAGTGGCGGAAGTTCCACCTGGACCGCCCGTCCTCCAGACGTTGGTCGCGGAAGTCTACGGGCCCAACTACAAAAGCCAAATCGAATTGGCGGAGCAGATCAAGAAAATCTTTCAGCAGACCGCTGGAGTGGTCGACGTGGACTGGTACGTCGAGGACCCGCAGACCAAGTACGACCTGAAAGTGGACCTCGATAAAGCCGCACTGCACGGAATCTCGCCCGCCGACGTTACGCGCACGCTGCAGGTGGCACTGACTGGCGCGAGCGCCGGGCTTTTGCACGATCCGAACTCGCGCGAGGATGTGCCCATCGAGGTTCGGTTAGCGCGGTCCGACCGCTCGGGAATCGAGGATCTAGAAAGTCTAAAGCTGCCTACTCTCTCCGGGGGACAGATTGCGTTGCAAGAAGTCACGAACCTCCAGCAGACCACGATTGACCCCAGTGTCTATCGCAAAAACCTTCAGCCAGTGGTTTACGTGACCGGGGACGTGGCTGGCGGGGAAGAGAGCCCCGTCTACGCCATTATGAAGATGAGCGAAGCCATCGACCAGATCAAGTTGCCCAATGGTTATGCGGTCAAGCAGTACAAGGGCACGACCATGCCCGAGCGCACCGACCGTTTGTCCATGAAGTGGGATGGTGAGTGGCACATCACGGTGGAAGTGTTCCGTGACTTGGGACTGGCTTTCGCCGCTGTGCTGGTGCTGATCTACGTGCTAGTCGTCGGCTGGTTCCGATCTTTCATAACGCCTCTGGTCATCATGGCGCCGATTCCGCTGACGTTGGTCGGCATTCTGCCTGCGCACGCGTTGATGGGTGCATTCTTCACAGCCACTTCGATGATCGGCTTCATCGCCGGTGCCGGCATCATCGTTCGGAATTCCATTATCCTCGTCGATTTCATTGAACTTCGCCGTTCGCAAGGAATGAAGTTAGAGGATGCAGTCGTCGATGCGGGCGCGGTGCGATTTCGCCCCATGCTGTTGACCGCGGCGGCTGTGGTTGTCGGTGCGAGCGTGATCTTATTCGATCCGATCTTCCAGGGCCTGGCGCTGTCGCTCATGGCGGGCGAAGTGGCCTCGACTGTGCTCTCGCGCATGGCTGTACCAGTGCTGTATTACCTGAGCCAGCGCGGTCACAACTCGAAGCCATCGCCGGTCGGACCCATGGCAACAGCCTCAGAGTAAGGATTTCAAGAAGGAAGGTGCATCGTGCCTCTCCTGGGCCGCCGCGACAACGTTAGAGAGACTGATT
>CAVZUP010000153.1:0-12841 GCA_963778255.1 uncultured Acidobacteriaceae bacterium | reverse complement strand
GTCATCCGCAAGGATAAACTCCCGCTTCCAGAAGTAAACCTGTTCGTGCACGGCACCACGCTCGGCATCAACGCCGTGCTGCAAAAGAAAGGCGCCCGCACCGGATTGATCACCACCAGAGGATTTCGTGACGTTCTGGAAATCGCGCGGATGGACCGGCCCGACATGTACAACATCACCTACCAGAAGCCACCCACACTGGTTCCGCGCGAGTTGCGTCTGGAAGTCGACGAACGGATCAACGCCCGCGGCGACATCCTGCGCCCGCTGGATAAGTCAGGGGTGCTGCACGCCCTCGAGATTTTCCGGCGTCACCAGGTTCAAGCGGTTGCGGTGTGCCTGTTGCACTCCTACGCGAATCCGTCGCACGAGGAAGCGATCGGCGAAATTCTCGCCCAGGAAGCGCCCGAGCTTTACGTTACTTTGTCACACCAGATCATGCGGGAGTACTACGAGTACGAGCGCACCATGTCAGCCGTGATGAACAGCTACATCCAGCCGCTCGTCGAAGGCTATCTCGATGGTTTGCAGAAAGCTTTGCAAACCCAGGGTTTCTCGGAGCGGTTCCTGTTGCTTCGCTCCAGCGGCGGCGCCATGAGTTACACCGAAGCGCGTGAAAGCCCGATCTTCACGCTCATGTCCGGCCCCGCAGGAGGAGTCTTGGGCGCAAGCCGGCTCTCTGCGCTCACCGGCCTGCCCAACCTGATCACGGCGGACGGCGGCGGTACCAGTTTTGACGTTTCTCTGGTTGTGAACGGACAGCCGCGCGTCACCTCCGAAACCATGATTGAGGGATATAAGCTGCTGCTGCCAATTCTGGATATCCGTTCCATCGGCGCTGGCGGCGGCAGCATTGCCGCGGTCGATGCCGGAGGCGCCCTGCAGGTCGGTCCGCAGAGCGCCGGCGGAAATCCGGGCCCGATCTGCTATGGACGCGGCGGAGATCAACCCACCGTGACCGATGCCGCGCTCTGTATGGGAGTGCTCGACCCGGAGTACTTTCTTGGCGGAGAAATGCGGCTCGACTACGCAGCGGCCCACGCAGCGATCGACTCCAAGATTGCAAAGCCTTTGCGGCTCGACGTCGCCCAGGCTTCCAGCGGCATCTTCGCCATTGCGGAAACGAAAATGGCCGGCGCCATCCGCGAAATTACTATAGAAAAAGGTTTTGACCCGCGCGACTTTGCTTTGCTGGCGTTTGGCGGTTCCGGTCCATTTTTCGGATGCAATCTGGCGCGGCGATGCGATATTGGTAAAGTGGTAATTCCGGTCGCTCCCGCAAACTTCTCCGCCATGGGAATGCTGATGTCCGATCTGGTGCATCACTACTCGCGAACTCTGGTCATGGATCTTAAGGACGCGACCGCCAGCCTGATCGAATCGACCTTCCGCGATCTGGAAGTGCTCGGTGAAAGCGCTCTCGACGCCGACGGGAGCGCAGCGAAAGACCGGCAAATCTTCCGCAGCCTCGATATGCGTTATTTTGGACAGGGCGGCCATTCCGTAACTGTTCCGCTCGACCGCGGAAAATTCACTGACGAACAGCGGGAGCGATTGGAAGCGTCCTTCCACCAACTTCACGAAAGCACCTACGGCCACCGCACCGACGAGCCGGTGCAAATCGTGCATTTCCGCGTGCAAGCGCTTGGACAAGTGGAAAAACCCGAAATGAAGCCAATTCGAACCGGCAGTGAGGACGCCTCGCATGCCATCAAGCAGCGCCGGAATGTCTACTGGCGCGAACTGAACGGAGCAACCCCTTGGCCCGTCTATGACCGTTCAAAGCTCCTGGGCGGCAACCGATTTACCGGCCCCGCAATCGTCGAGGAGCCCAGCGCTACGACTGTGGTGGGTCCGGGAGACAAAGTAACAGTGGGTACTTACGGTGATCTGATCATCGAGATTGCGCGACTCTAGAACTGGTCTCATAAATGGCTTTGGGTAGGGCACGGCTTTAGCCGTGCCGTTCTAGCCCAATAAAAGACGAGGGCTTCAGCCCCTGAGGGCCGGACGGCCTGTTCGGAGAACTATTATGGAACAAGTTCTATTTCGAAGAGCGGGACGGCTGGCAAAATGACTGACATTTTTACCCTCGAAATCATTCAGGAAGGATTAATCTCCGCCGCCGAAGAGATGTTTCTCGCCTTCGGCCGCACCAGCAAAAGCCCGGTCATCTATGAAGTGCTCGACTACGCCTGCGGCCTCACCGATCACAACGGACAATTGATCGCCCAAGCTGCCGGGGTCCCCGGTTTTCTGGGCACGCTTGACCTTGCCGTCAAGCAAACTCTGGCGAAGTTCAAGAATCGCATCCATGCCGGTGACGTCTTCATCACCAACGATCCGTATGGCAACGGCACCCACCTGAATGATGTCACTCTGATTCGCCCGATTCTGTATGGCGAGGCGCTGGTCGCGTTTGCGGTCAGTAAAGGCCATTGGTCCGATGTCGGCGGTATGCATTTCGGCAGTTGGACTTCCGATTCGACCGAAATTTATCAGGAAGGTCTGTTTTTTCCGGTCATGAAGCTCTACAACCGTGGTGAGCCGGCCGACGATCTCATCGACATGATTCGCCACAATGTGCGCATCCCGGAAATGACCATCGGCGACATGTTCTCGCAGGAAGCTTCTCTGCGCGTGGCCGCTCGCCATGTCGAGGAGCTTTGCGCCAAGTACGGTCTGCCCGCCATGAAGCAGGCCTTGCGCAAGATCCTTGTTTCCGGCGACCGGGTTAGCCGCGAGGCGCTGAAGCACTTACCCCACGGAGTGTTCGTAGCCGAAGATTTCATCGATGACGACGGGATCCACGATCAGCCGATCCACGTGCAAATCAAGGTCACGATCTCGCCGCAGAAGTTTGTCGTGGATCTGCGAGGATCGAGCCCCCAAGTCAGCGGTTCCATCAACGCTTCATTGCCGGCATCCCTATGCACGGCGAAAGCCACCTTCAAGGCCATCACCTCGCCTCACGCTCCGTCCAACGAGGGGAACTTTCGAGTGCTCCAACTCCTCACCGATCCGGGAAGCATCTTTCATGCTCTCCCACCCGCGCCCACGTCGACCTATTGGGAAACCGACGCTTATGTCGGCGATTTGATGATGAAAGCGCTGGCCCCACATATCCCAGATCGCGTGCCCGCCGGCCATTTTCTAAGCGTCTGCGGCACCATTCTGGGCGGCTACGACGACCGCAGAAAACAGTCATATGCGCTGGTGGAACCGCAGCCCGGCGGTTGGGGAGCCACGGCGACTCACGACGGCGCGAGCGGTCAATTCTGTCTCGGCGACGGCGAAACTCTGAACATGTCGAACGAAGTGATCGAAGCGCGTTACCCGATTCGCGTCGAGCAATATGCGTTGAACGTTGCTGCCGGAGTCGGATCCGGCAAACGTCGCGGCGGTTATGGAGTCGTCAAGGACTATCGCGTGCTAAGCCGCGAGGCTAACTTCACCGCTTCCTTCGGACGCGCAAAATTCCCGCCCTGGGGCTTGCTGGGAGGCTGTGCCGGAACCTGCAACCAAGCGTCGATCCTTCGCGAAGGCGCGCCACCCGAAGCACATGGCAAGTTCGCTGCCAGAAAATTGCAGGGTGGCGATGTGATCCGGCTGGCAACCGGCGGTGGAGGCGGCTTTGGCCGGGCGATCGACCGCGACCCCGAAACCGTCCTGGCGGATGTTCGCAATGACCTGTTGACCGTCGAGCAGGCCCATGAACTCTACAGAGTTGTGATTAATCGGCAAACGCTGGACGTGGAACCGGAAGCAACCGCTTCTCTGCGGGCCAGCCTGCAAAGCTGAACGTCCCAGCGCCCGAATAAGTCCGCCCGTGGCGAGCCGGCAAGTCATCAGCCGCGGATTTCAAGCAGCATGTTCCCGTAGTGATCGACCTGCATCCGGTCTCGAGGATTGATGATCGTGGTAGAAGTCGGCTCCTCAATGACGGCGGGGCCGTTAAGCCGCGTTCCCGGCGGTAAACTGCTGCGCTCGAATACGGCCACCTTTCCCGATTTATCTTCCAGAAGCATCACCCGGAATTCCTTCGGGCGCGGGCGCGACCCTTTCCGTAATCCGCCCGGATTCAATGGCGGCTTGGGCAGCCTTGCATAGGCAACCAGGTGACAGGTGATGATTTCCAGCGGGTCGGCCAGCGTAAACTCGTAGGCGCGCTTATGTAACTCTTCAAAACGGAGCCGCAAGTCGGAAATCGTTCGGCCGATGATACTCCCCGCGCCCAACGGCACTTTAACGCTGTGTTCCTGGCCCATGTAGCGGGCGTCCACATAGCGCTCGATTCGAAGCCGCTTGTCGGACCCTTCTTCGGAGAATGTCTTGCGCGCCTGCCGTTCCAATTCGCCAAAGACTTTTTGCAGCCGCTGCCGGCATTGGCTATCGACGGGCATAAGCTGGGTACGGAGAAAATCTCGCCGTAAGTCGGCGAGAAGCATTCCCCACGCTGAGAAAACTCCTGGCAGCGGCGGAATCAGTACCTTAGGAATGCCGAGTTGGCGCGCCACGCTCGACGCATGGAGCGGCCCGCCGCCTCCATAAGCCACCAGCGTAAAATCCCGTGGATCGTGGCCGCGTTTCACTGACACCAGCTTCAGCGCATTGATGATCTGGGAATTCGCCAGCCGTATCGTTCCCTGCGCCAGTTTTCCAGCGGGTATCCCCAATCGCCGTGATTCCGCGCCAAACGCCCCGAGCGCCCGATCCTTTCTGAGGGGAATTTCGCCGCCCAGAAAATAGTTGGGATTTAGAACACCGGCCAGCAAGAAAGCGTCGGTCACCGTGGGCTTCGTTCCGCCACGCCCGTAGCTTGCCGGACCGGGCACCGCTCCAGCGCTCACCGGCCCAACCCGCAGCGCGCCGGTTTCGTCCTGGTTAAAAATACTGCCCCCGCCGGCCCCGATTTCGACAATGTCCAGGGACGGTACTTTCAGCGGGTAACCCGCAAACGTCGGACTCTTCTCGATGAAGTAATCCGTGTTGATGCGAAGGTGACCTTTATGGATCAGCGTCGTTTTCGCGGTCGTTCCGCCGACATCCAGGGTCAGAAGATTTGAGTCGCCGATCAACTCTCCGATCGCTCGCGCTCCAATCGCCCCCGCAACCGGCCCCGATTCCACCGCCTGAATCGGGGCTCGCTTGGCCTGCGCAAAGCTCATGACGCCGCCATTCGATGCCATGGCGTAAAGCTGTCCCGTGACGCCAAGGCCGCGGAGTCCACTCTCCAGGTTTCCGAAATACCGCTCAACCACCGGCTGAACGTACGCGTTCAGCACCGTCGTATTGGTCCGTTCATATTCCCTGTACTCTTGCGTCAGCTCGTGCGAGCAGCAGACCAGGAATTCCGGCGAGTGCTCGCGGATCCACTCCGCGCACTTCCGCTCATGAGAACCATTGACGTATGCATTGAAAAAGCACACCGCAATCGCTTCAACCTTCTTCTCCCGGCAGCGCCGAATGTGTTCCGGCAAATCCTCCAGGCGCAGTTCTTCGATCACTTCTCCGTCAGCGCCCAGCCGTTCGCGCACTTCGAAGCTCAGCTCGCGGGGAATAAAAGGCCGGGGCTTCACGTAATTGAAGTTGTAGATGTCGGGACGATTCGATCGCTGAATTTCGAGCACATCGCGGAAGCCCCGGGTCGTGAACAGCGCCGTTCTCACTCCCTTTCGTTCCGTCAGGGCATTGATGACGATTGTCGACCCGTTCGCGAAGTATCGCTTCATCAGCAACGGAGACAACCGCGACTTCGCCAGCGCAGCCAGTACTCCGCGCGAAAAATCGTCAGGCGTGGTGGACTCTTTGGCGACGATGAGCTCGCCGGTCCTCTCATTGTAGGCAACCAGGTCCGTGAAAGTTCCACCCACGTCGGTGGCGACGCTGATACTCAACGAGAAGCCCTCCTTAACAGCAACGTCTACGAGAGAATGCCGACTTCGAGCCGTGCTTTCTCCAGAGACACCGGATCGGCCCGCAGCGTCGGCGTTTCGACATCGGGCCGCGAGCGCACGCTCTCCGGCAACTCGTCCCAGATTCGGTTACTGAAGAAAAGCAGTTGCCATTCACCGCGATCCAGCCATTCTTTGAGCGGCTCGATCTCCTCTAGCGCGAGGGCCCCGAACTGCAATCCCGACCCTGCAAACAGGCTTTCAATCTGCCTGACGAACAACCGGCCGTATTCCTCGTGATCGCGCTTCTTGAACACCAATCCGATGCGGTTGCCTGGCTTAAGGCCGGCAATTCTATCGAGCACCTTTTGATCCCAGTGCACCGATACGGTCACCACTTTCAGCTTATGCTTCCGCGCCACCCGGCATGCTTCCTCGTAATGAAAGGGTACGGTGCACAGGTATCGTGCCCCCTGAATCGCCTTTTGCGGGAGCTGACGCAACGAGTCGAAATCCATGCCGCGCACGGGCACACCCCAAGCCTGGGAAATGTCGGATGCGAACTGTTCCGCTTGCACCCGGTTGCATTCGCCAAACAAAATCAGATTCTCGCTGCTCTTGGCTTGCCGAAGCCGGTGTTGCAGGTAAAGGGCAAAGCTCTGCGGATGAATCCCCAGCTTCAACACTTGCTTCACGACCTGCTCCGCCAGCCTGCGAACCTCCTCTTTTGATTCCTCGCGATACCCTCCGTACTGCAATTCCCGGTTCACGATGACCCGGCGGCTGCGGCTGATTGTCAGAATGCCCACCCGCGCCAGTTCCTCGTAGGCGCGGCGCACGATGGCCGGTCCAATGTCCAGTTCGGTCCCCAACTCGCGGATCGAAGGCAGGGTATCGCCCGGCTGCAGTTCGCCAAACGCCAGAGCCATCCTCACCTGTTCCTTGATCTGCTCGTGGGCTGGATACCGGCTGGCCGTGTCCACGAAAAAGTTTATCAATGACAAGGACCTCACATCTGTTCTTAAGATCGCACAGTTGTGCTTGCGCGAACGAATTACACCATGCTTGGGAGCGCATGTCAATTGCGTCGAGCTTTCGCAGTTGTTGCAGCGATGCCGATGGCGTACTGTTCCTAACGCCAACCACTTAATTCATTCTCAACGACTTGCACTGCAAAAAATTGCGGGTCCCGGAATCTGTCGATTCAAGTACTACACCCGCGATCTCCAGGCCCTCGGTTTCCCCACTCAACTCCAAGTTACTTCGAACCAGGACACGACTCCGCCGGTGTTGACGGGCTTCACGTTCAGTCCGACGGCGGTGGACACCACGACGAGTTCCGCTACCGTCAATGTGACCGCCCAGGTCACCGATAATCTTTCCGGGGTCAACTCCGTGCACATGGACTTCGTCAGTCCCTCCGGCGCTCACGGCGCGGGCGGGTACCTGAGCTTGACTTCGGGCAATGATCTCAATGGCACCTGGACGGGCGCTGTAACCCTTGCAGCGTATACCGAAGCTGGCACGTGGAGCGTTGCAGCAGTAGTGGTGGAGGACAACGCGGGCAATTCCCAGGAGTACTACACCAGCGACCTCCAGGCCCTCGGTTTCCCCACTCAACTCCAAGTTACGTCGAACCAGGACACGACTCCGCCGGTGTTGACGGGCTTCACGTTCAGTCCGACGGCGGTGGACACCACGACGAGTTCCGCTACCGTCAATGTGACCGCCCAAGTCACCGATAATTTTTCCGGGGTCAACTCCGTGCACATGGACTTCGTCAGTCCCTCCGGCGCTCACGGCGCGGGCGGGTACCTGAGCTTGACTTCGGGCAATGATCTCAATGGCACCTGGACGGGCGCTGTAACCCTTACAGCGTATACCGAAGCTGGCACGTGGAGCGTTGCAGCAGTAGTGGTGGAGGACAACGCGGGCAATTCCCAGGAGTACTACACCAGCGACCTCCAGGCCCTCGGCTTCCCCACTCAACTCTTCGTGGATGTCGCTAGCACGACGACCACGGTCACATCTTCGTCGAATCCCTCCGTCTTGGGCCAGTCCGTGACCTTCACCGCTACAGTAACGCCTCAAGGCCCTGGCGCGCCAACTGGCAGTGTTACCTTCAGCGACGGCTCGACGGCTCTCGGTACGTCTGCGCTCAGCGGTGGGACCGCGACATTTTCCACCTCAACGCTGGCGATTGGCCTCCATTCCATTAACGCTGTCTACAGCGGCGATGCCAACTTCGCAAGCAGTTCCGCCTCACTCAACCAGACGCTCAATCAGGCGACGACGTCGATCGCAGTGACCGGCGTGAGTCCGGCGGCGGAGGACTACGGGTTGGATATGCCGGCCACGATCACGGCAGTGTTGTCGTGGACGGGTAATGGCGTAGCACCTACAGCGAGCGCAGTGACGATTGGCGGCAACGGGCCGAGCGGCTATGGCGCGACAAGTTGCGGCACGCCGAGCGGGACGACGATGACCTGCACCGCCATCTACATGCCTACGGCCGCGGATGGACCGGGCTCCTATACAGAGTCCGCGACGTTCGCGGGAGACGTAAACTACAGCGGTTCGAGCAGCACCCAGATCAACAACTTCACTATCAATCAGGCGACCTCAGGTACGGTCGTTACTTCCAGCATCAATCCCTCAACCTACGGCCAGTCCGTGACGTTCACCGCGACGATCAACGGCGAGAACGGGCTGGTGAAGGGGCGGAGTGAAGCAAGGTCGGGTGGAGCGAAAAAGATCGCAGCCCAACCGCAGGACGTAACCGGAGCCGTGACGTGGAGCGCGAATACAGGTTGCGGTACCACCCCGGTGGCGTCGGGGAATCCGGGAGTGGCGACGTGCACGACCTCCATCCTCCCAGGTGGGACCGATGCGATTACGGCGACTTACTCGGGCGATGGGAACCACAGCGGCGGCACGGGAACGCTGAGCGGTGGACAGGTAGTCGATCCAGCTCCGCAGACGATCACGTTCACGCAGGGCGTACCACCTGGCAACCCTGCCTACAACAGCAGCTTCACAGTGGCGGCGACTGCCAGCTCCGGCTTGGCAGTTACCTTCAGCAGCAGTGGGTCTTGCTCGAACCAGGGCGCGACCTACACCATGACAAGCGGCACGGGAATCTGCGTGGTGACCGCTAGCCAGGCGGGCAACGGCAATTACTCGGCTGCGACTCCGGCCATTGAGGAAGCGTTCGCAAGCAAGGCCAGCCAGACGATCACGGTAACGACGCCGGCTCCGCCCACCGCAACCAACAAGAGCAGCTTCACGGTGTTTGCCGGCGCCAGTTCCGGGTTGCCGATATCGTTCGGCAGCGCGGGTTCGTGTACCAACTCGGGCGCAACGTACACGATCGACAAAGCGAGTGGGACTTGCGCGTTAACGATGACGCAGGCAGGCAACAGCGACTACAACGCTGCGACGCCGATCGGTGAGTCCGTCGCGGTAGTTGCTCCGGTCGCGCCGTCGGTGAGCTTCACGGGTGCGCCCGCCAGCGCGGCGTACGGGGCGACCTTCACTGCAACGGCATCGTCGAATGAGACCGGGATCGAAGCCAGCGTCCCGGTGATTACGACGACTAGCACTGACTGCACGATCACCGGCACAGCGACCACCGGCACCAGTGTCACCGCGACCGTTGCAATGACGAGCGGTAATGGGACGTGTACTCTGAAAGCGACGTGGGCGGCGAACGACGTTTATTCAGCGGCTGCTGCCTCGCAGCACACGGCGGCGAAGAAGAGCGCGCCAGTGGGCAGCTTCACCGGGGCTCCAGCCGATGCCAGTAACGGAACCAACTTCACCGTGACGGCCACGTCGAACGAGAGTGGCATCTACATCAGCGTCCCGTCGATCACGACGACGACGAGCCTGGTGTGCAGCGTGGGTGCGGTGACAAGCAATGGCTCGGGTGGCTACCAAGCCACGGTGACGATGATAAAGGCCACCGGGACGTGTACGACGAAAGCTGCGTGGGCCTTGAATCCAAACTATGCGGCTGCATCTGCCGTGCAGCACACGGCGGCGACACCATAGCGCCACCGCCCTACGTAATAAATTCAAGCCGCCCGATGGCTGGGCGGCTTTTCCTTTGCATCACGCGGAAGGTGGGGCACAATCACTGTCGCGAACCGCCGACTACACGAGTTGAGAACCTCACATTCACTGGCCGGAGTCGCAATAATCAATCTCGGCCCGCGCCCGCATTCCACAACCATTCCTATTTCTTCTTAGCGGGCAGATATTTCTTCTCGATCGAAGCCACCACCACGTAGTTCGGATCCACCATCTCGTTGAGATGAATCTTCGCCACCTTCGACAGAAGCTCATAAGCATCGAGTTCCGAGAGACCGTAGTCCTTGTGGATCCAATGCACCAGTTCGGTAAATGCGATACGCACCGCGTCATCCAGCGGACGATAAGCGCCCACCGTCATAATGGCCTCGTCATTCTCGAACTCAGGCCAGCCGATCGTGCGCCCCTTGATCACGCTCAACTGCACCCGCGCCTTCAGCGGAACTTCAATAGCCGTCCCCGCAACTTCTCCGTCGCCCATGGCGGCGTGCCCGTCGCCAATGTAGAACAGCCCTCCCTTGACGTTAACTGGAAAGTAAACCGTGTTGCCCACGCTAGCTTCCGGCGAATCCATGTTGCCGCCGAACTCTGCCGGCACCACCGAGCTGCGAGCCTCGCCATTAGCCGGCGCAACTCCAATGCAGCCAAAAAAAGGATGCATCGGAATCTTCACCGAAAAATCCGAATCAAGCGCCTTGAACAAAGCCGTGTTGGCGGCATGATCGATGTGATAAAACCACACCCGCTCCGGCAGCGGCGGATGCAGCATGGGCGTGTAATTAGTCTCGTTGATTGCGCCAAACCCCGGTGCGAACGCCCCCACCCCCGTGTCGCCATCGACCTGCAAATCGAGAATCTTTACGGCCAGCGTGTCCCCAGGCTCCGCGTCCTCGACGAAAAATGGCCCGGCCAGCGGATTATCGCCCTTCGACATGCTGAGCGTGTCTCCGGGCTTCTTGAGAGCGTTCCCAAAACAGTCCAGTGTATTGGTATCAAGGATGTCGCCCGACTTCAGCCGAGCCACCGGCTCCGCCGTGGCGAACAGATACTTCACATTGTCGATGGTGGTGGTGTAGCGGACGACATTCCCGCTCTGTGCCGGAGCCGTTTGCCCCCGAAATACCCCTGACGCCGCCAACACCAAGCCCAGCAGCGTCCAGGCACCGCGTTTCCACTGCATACGGAGTCCCTCATTTTGTCAGATTGCGATGGATGAATGGTGGAGCGACGAACATCCTCGCCCGTCCCGCCCTGAGCGCCGGGTGGAGCCGGGCGCGAATGCCCGGCCCTCCACCAGCACGATACATCAGAACCCATACTTCAATGAGAACTGAATCAGTCGCGGTGTCCCGACCGTAGATGTAATCTGTGCCAGCCCCACCGAAGTCGCTGCCGGATCGGCAAATGACGCATGATTGAACAGGTTGAAGAAGTCCGTCCGGAATCGCAGATTCTGCCGTTCCCCCAGCTTGAACGTCTTGTCGAGGGTGAGATCCACGTTCTTCTGCGGCGGCCCAACGATGCAGTTGCGCGGCGTGTTGCCATACAGAGTTGCGTCGCTCGCCGTGCCGTCGGAAAGCGTCGCCGTCGGGTCGGATTGGTAAGCATTAGGATTGACCCAGTTGCCCAGCCGCGATCGTACGCTGCCCGAACTGGAAGCATTCGCGCAACCGTACCCCGGGCTGAAAGTGGCCGTCGAAGAAGGGCTGGCCAAGGAATAGGCAGTTCCTCCAGCCGGATCGAAAATCGTGAACGGAGCCCCCGACTGCAAAATAATCACGCCGCTCGCTTCCCAGCCACCCAGCGCTTCCTTAGTCAGACCGCTGCTGTGATCGAAGAAGGGCAACTGGTAAACGGCGCTGGTTACGAAGCGCTGTCGCCGGTCGAAGTCGGAAAGACCGCGAGACGCCCGCGCATCGTTTTGATCGTTAACCCGGGTAAGGAATGCCACCGATGCGGTGGAGACATCGTCAATGGATTTGGACCACGTGTAGGCGCCTTGGAAATAGAGCCCCTTGCCGAAGTGGTGAGCCAAGGTGGCCTGCAGCGCACTATAGTGCGAATCCGAGTTGGGAGCGAAATCCTCGAAATCCCCGGGTGCGATGCCCAGATACGGCGCTCGCGCGGAGACGTTCTCCACGGTCGTATCCACGATCTGACAAGATAGATCTTGGGCTTGCAGATTGGCACAACCGGCCCCTGTAACGGTGACCGGATGCTGCGGAGTCGCCGGAGTAGCCTGATCGGGATCGTAAGTCGAGCGCAGGCGCGTGCCTTTAGTACCTACGTATCCGAGTTCCATGAACCAGTCTCGTCCCAGTTCGCGTTGAATCGTAAGGTTCCACTGCTGCGTCGTGCCCGCGACCCAATGCAGAGGCACTGCGAGTTGGATCAACCCATTCACGTTGCCACTGAAAGCGGGGGAGCATGCTTGGGGAGTCGGGAATGAACAGGCGCCGAATCCCTGTAGAATCGCGGCCGTGGGCACATAAGTCTGGGTGGGTGCCGCGCCCAGTGGCGGAATGCCATTCGGGAACGCTGCGCTGGACGCAAATAAGTTCGCCAGACTATCGGGTCCGGGGAAGAAGCCCACCAGAAATGGGAAGGTCGGAGGAACGATGGCGAGGTTGTCCACCGCTCCCAGGTCTTCGCGGACGCTGTAAATGCCATAACCGCCGCGAATCGATGTTACGTGGTGTCCGCCTAGATCATAGGCAAAGCCGATGCGAGGCTCATAAACCGTGGCGTATTCGTTGTCGAGTCCGGCCGAATTGAGCGTTCCATTGATACCGGAGAGGCCGAATTTGTTGATGCACTTGGGATAGATATACGGCTGCCCCGTCGTATTTGCCAGA
>CAVZUP010000152.1:0-16711 GCA_963778255.1 uncultured Acidobacteriaceae bacterium | reverse complement strand
TTCCACCAGAAAATCCAGAGCATCCCCAATCATCTCGCTGGAAAGTGTGAGAGTGTCGAAGCTCTCCTGATCCATGAAGTGGAAACCAGTTCCGTCGCTATACAAGTAGGATGCCGGGACGGTCTCCAGGTCCGGCTCCTTGAATCGGTCACTGGCCTTGAATGTCTTGTCGAAGACCGCGCGCGTGAGCAGGTTGCGCATCTTGAGTCGGACCAAAGTCTGGCCGCCGCGGGCTGTGGGCGTGGAGACCTCCACGTCGAGGCACACGAATGGAGTGTTCTCGAACTCGAAAAACATTTTGCGCTTTACGTCGATGGCATCGATCAGTGCGGCCATGATTTCCTCAGAGACAGAGCCCGCAGCAGACGTTTCCACAGCGGTCTGACTCGGCTTCCGTAAAACAATAAGTGAACTGGTGAAACGTCCCTAGGATAACAGGTAGGCGCGGGTACACCGTAGGCGGGAGAGTCGTTTAGAGATCGGCTGGGGATGCAAATGCCGCCAGCCTTGCGGCTGGCGGCGGTTTCGCGGGTTAGGCCTCGATCAACTCGCTAGAACTTCAGCTTCAAGGCAAGCTGGCCGATGCGGGGAGCTTGCGCAGTGGTGGCTTCTCCGAACGACGGCGCGTTGAAGTTGCCGCTGGCAGAGGCGAATTGTGTGTGATTAAAGACGTTAAAGAATTCCGCGCGGAACTCCAGGTTGAATCGTTCGGTTAATGCAGTGTTCTTGGAAAGCGCGGTATTGAAGTTGTTGATCCCTGGGCCGTAAAAGAACCGCCGGCGGGATGTTCCCAGCTGCCCAATCGGCTCGAGGGAGAACTGCGCGGCATTGAAATAATAAGGCTCTCCCGTTTTCGCTTTTTCACTTCGCGGATTGTAGGTCTGTACCCGGCCACCGGAGAAGTCCGGCGTATCAATTCCCAACGGGAGCGGTCCGGAATTGTCCGTCCCCAGCAGGGAACGGTCGTCGTTCTCGTAAATGTAGACGGGAATGCCAGTGGAAAAGCTCGTGATTCCACTCAACTGCCATCCCTCCACCAGCCTCTTGGGTCCGCCAAACCGGCCGAAGGGAAGGGTGTAGCTGTAGCTGATAACGAAATTGTTGGGGATGTCATAGCTCGACAAGCTGCGGCTCAAATGAGGGTTGAACGGATTCACCTGCTCGCCGAAGGCGGAGGAGTCGTCCATCGATTTGCTATAGGTGTAGGCCAGCAGGAATTGCAGCGGTCCGCTGGTGTGTCGGAAGTTCACCTGAAGCGAGTTATAGGAGGAACTCCCAATTGTGGAGAAGTAGCCTTCGCTTCCGAAGTTGGCGCCGAAAGGAGCGCGCAGGCTGGTGGGCTCCGAATTCGGGCCACATGCCGGACTGGAAGGATTGAGTATATAAAGCGCGAGGCATGCCGCCTGATTCACGGGATTGGCCTCTTGCGTCACCAGGAGTCGGTGGGCTTGGGTTCCCACGTAGCTCACGGTTAGCAGGTTACCCTTCGAAACCTGGCGCTGTATCGAAAGCTCATACTGCTCGGCATACGGCACGCGGTTGCTGGGGTTGAATGCAGGCGAAGTTCCGACCACACCGAAGGCGCTCGCCGGCACATTGGGGTCAGGATTCGACGCCGACACGTTGGTGGGCGGGAAGGGGTAGGGGAACGGACTCGCCGTGACCGCACCCGTAGCTCGCGTGATGTAGGGCTGGCCGAGCAGCGTTCCATTGGACGAGTAGAACGCCCCGTACGGCGCGTCGCCAATGACGCTGAAGTCGTATCCGCCCTCGAAGGCGGAGTAGAACATTCCGTAGCCGAGGCGAATGCTGGTGTCTCCCGCGCCGCCAAATAACTTGCTCAGGAAACCGTGATCGAACGAAGGAGCGTAGGCCAGGCCAAGACGCGGCCCAAAGTTGTTATAGCGCACCG
The DNA here is from genome assembly GCA_963778255.1 of uncultured Acidobacteriaceae bacterium. Classification (GTDB taxonomy): domain Bacteria; phylum Acidobacteriota; class Terriglobia; order Terriglobales; family Acidobacteriaceae; genus Acidiflorens. The sequence goes on along the minus strand of CAVZUP010000152.1, from coordinate 14,799 downwards.
GGGCGATGGTTCTCGGAATTCCAGGATCGCCAGGGAAAACCCATCCCTCGGGAGAATTCGGAAAGACAACCGATTGCTCACCCAGCTTCAAGGTTTCGATTTCATTGTGTTGCTCCCACCAGGGTGTGATGACATCCCAGCGCAGCCCGTAATTCAAGGTCAGGTTGGGACGAACGCGCCAGCTATCCTGCGCGAACAAGCCAAAATAGCGGCTGCGCGTATTGGCCGCCGGGGTCTGGCCCTGTTCGAAAACGCCCGGCGCGCCGATCAGGAAGTCGGCGAAATCGTTGCCGGTCTCAAGCGTCTGGTTGAATTGGAAGTAGCCGTTCTCCACGTTGTGCAGCTGTTCCGCCATTTGCGTGTAGTGGAATGCGCCGCCGAACTTGAGGCTGTGGTTTCCGATGAGCTTGCTGAAGTTGTCCGAAGCCTGGAACGTATTCTCGATCAATCCCAGAATGCGGCTGGGAACTCCGATATTGAAGTCTTCAAAATCCATTTCCGGGATGCCTTCTGTGCCCGCGTCGAGCGGCGTGATTGCCCCCGGCCCGCTGCCCGTGGAGAAGCCCAGCCCGCTGAGGGTTACGTTGTTGCCGCTTGACGGAGTGTTCAGGTGATCTTTCACCCGCAAATATCCGATTCGGGCCTCATTGACCGCGCTGCTGCCAAAAAACTTGCTGTCACCGATATTGATGACCTGCGTGCGCCCAGTTGTTGCCGCGGTGAATCCGGGTACCGTCGCCGTCGGGTAGGGATTGTTGAGCGAAAACTGATCGAAGAAGTAATAGCCAAATAAAGTGCCGATGCCGAGGTTAGCGTCCACGCGTCCACTCAGCTTGTTGTCGTGCAGCGATTGCGAAACTGCCGAAGTGGAAAAATGCCCGTTGCCGTCGCCGAGCGGAATCGCGCCAGCTTTCAGGATGTTCGCGGAAATGGGGCTGATGACCGCCGTCGGTATTTGCCCGTTGGGGAATACGCAATTCGAGGAACTGGTACAGCCGGGAGTGTAGTAAGGCATGCCAGCCGTCACCGGATAACCCAATTCCGCGCTCAGTATGTTCGCCCAATATGTGCCCTGAACCGTTCCCGGCAACCCTGCAGTGAGCGCGGAGAAGTCACCAGATTGTTCCGCCTCGGTCGGAACCGTGAGATCACCGGTCGAAACGCCGACAATATTCCGGTTGCCTTGATAGTCGCCGAAGAAGAAAACTTTGTCCTTCTTGATGGGCCCGCCGATGGTTCCACCAAATTCGTTTTGCTGGAACTTGCCGCGTGCGCCCTGATCGAAATAATTGGCGGCGTCGAAGTCGGTATTGCGAAGAAATTCGAAGAGGTCGCCGTGCAGTTGATTCGCGCCGGCCTTGGTGACGACGTTGATCTGTCCCCCGGCGAAGTTGCCATACTCGGCGTCGAAATTGTTGGTGATGATGCGGAATTCTTCCAGCGAGTCGAGGTTGGGAACGACGGCCGTACCGGAAAAGCCGAATTCCTGCACCGAGACGCCGTTCAGCAGAAAGCCGTTCGCGGATTCCCGCATGCCGTTCACCGACAGGTTGCCCGAACTGGAGTCACCCGACACCGACGGCAGTTTGAACCCGCCGCTTTGGAACGTGTTTACCGACGACGAGCCGCCGCCGATTCCGGAGTTGGAATTGCCCACGCCGGGTTGCAGCGCCAACAGATCCGTGTAGCTGCGCCCGTTGAGCGGTACGGAGGTCATCTCCTGGGTTTCGATGACCTCGCCCAGTTGGGTGGAAGTGGTTTCGACGTGGAGCGAATCGCTGGTGACCGTGACGCTCTCTTCGGCGCGTCCGACCTGCAGCGCGGCGTCGATGGTCAGCGCGTCGTTGACGTTCAAAACAATGCCGGTCTGCTTGAAGGCTTTGAATCCCGTCTGGCGGATCTCGACGTCATACTTGCCCGGTTGCAGCGCCGGAAAAGCGTAGGAGCCTTCGCTGTTGCTGGTAACCGTCTGAGCGACGCCGGTCGCAGTGTTGGTGACAATCACGGTCGCCCCGGCAATCGTGGCGCCGCTGGAATCCTTCACCGTACCGGTGATGCCCGCCGTCACCGAAGCGGCAGCGCTGCCCACCAATAGCAGCAGGGTTGCGAACAGCACCAGCAACAAGGGCGTCCGGTTCTGGCGCCCGTTCTTCATCCGCCGTGTGTTCATAGGATTGCTCCTCACCTTGTTAAAGTTTTATTAAATCGGTTCAATAGCCAATAAAAGCTTTATCGGCTGGACTTGTCAAGTGGAAAATGCGGTGTTCAGGCACACCCTCGCGGCGGAATCGCGAGGAACCCCGGCGCACTCAGCTCGAGTAGCCTTCGGCGCGCAGAGCCTTTTCGAACTCTTTCAGGAAGAACTGCAAATGATCTTCGGTAGCCAATGGTCCCATGACGCCGATGCGGAAAACTTTCCCCGCGAGCGGACCGAAACCGCCGGCGATCTCGATGCCCGGCTCGTCCAAAAGGCGTTTTCGCACTTTCGCCTCGTCCACTCCTTTGGGAACGCAAACGGTATTCAGCGTCGCGATGCGATGCTCTTCGGGAACGTGCATGTGCAGACCCATCGCTTCGACGCCTTTGACAAAGAGCTTATGGCAACGGCGATGCCGCTCCCAGCGGTTCTCGACGCCTTCCTCGGCAATCACCAGCAGCGCCTCGCGCAACGCGTAAAACATCGAAATCGGCGCCGTGTGATGGTAGCGGTGCGATACCGTGGAGTAGTCGTGAATCAGCTTGAGGTCGAAATACCAGCTCCGCACCGGAGAGGTCCGAGCCCGCAGCCACTCCGTAGCCCGCGGCGACATGGCCATGGGAGATAACCCCGGCGGGCAGCTCAGTCCCTTCTGCGTGCAACTGTAGGCGATGTCGATGCCGGTCTGGTCGAACTGCACCGGCACTCCGCCAAGCGAAGTCACGCAATCCGCAATCACCAGAGCGCCCACTTCGTGCGCGGCGGCACAGATGGCTTTGCCCGATTGCAGCGCACCCGTTGAGGTCTCGGCGTGAACGTAAGCCACAACCTTGGGTTTTTCGCGATGGATGAACTCTCTCGCTTCAGCCTCCGTATAAGTCTCGCCCCAGGCTTTCTCAAAGCGCACAACGTCGGCGCCATGGCGCTTCGCCATTTCCGTAAGCCGGTCAGAGAAGTATCCATTCGCGAACACTGCGATTTTGGCTCCCGGCTCCACAAAGTTGGCGACCGCAGCCTCCATGCCCGCGCTGCCCGTGCCAGAAATCACCAGCGTGACGCCGTCCTTGGTCCCGAACGCGCTTTTGAGCAATTGCTGCACGTCCGCCATCACTTGGATGAAATAGGGATCGAGGTGCCCGACAATCGGCTTCGAGAGCGCCTCGTAGACCCGCGGATGAACCATGCTCGGTCCCGGTCCAAAAAGATAGCGGCGAGGCGGATTGAGAGCGGCGAAATGAGCTGCGGAACGTTCCTCTTTGATTGCGGTCATAACCCCTCGTTTCTATGAAGAGACAGCTCAATAGTATAGCTGCTGCCGGAGCGCGGGCGTGGTGGCACGGGCCGGGCGCTGTGACCGCCATCACTGTGACCCATTTGCCCATGAGAGCAAACTAGTTGTGGTCGCCCGGCTCACTGCATCACCCTTCTTGAGCTGGAATCGTGGAGCCGACTCCGGCCAAAATCGCACGCCCAGGAGATGACCCATGTCGTTCATCAAACAACAAGCTCTCGATTACCACTTTGGCTCGCGCCCAGGGAAAATCGAGGTCAACTCGACCAAGCCCTGCCGGACGCAACGGGATCTGAGCCTGGCCTATACGCCCGGCGTCGCAGTGCCGTGCCTGGAAATTCAAAAGAATCCGCACGACGCCTTCAAATACACGGCGCGCGGCAACCTGGTCGCCGTGGTTACCAACGGAACCGCCGTTCTTGGCCTGGGCGACATCGGCCCCCTCGCCGGCAAGCCCGTCATGGAGGGCAAGGCCGTCCTGTTCAAACGTTTCGCTGACGTGGATGTTTTCGATATCGAGGTCGACAGCCATAATCCCGACGATGTCATTAAGCTGTGCCAGCTTCTGGAGCCCACCTTCGGCGGCATCAACCTGGAAGACATCAAGGCCCCCGAATGTTTCTACATTGAAGAGACCCTGAAGAAGACGATGAAGATTCCCGTCTTCCACGACGACCAGCACGGAACCGCCATTATTTCCGGAGCGGCGTTGTTGAATGCTCTTGAAGTTGTGGGTAAAGACATCGCCAAGATCCGTCTCGTGGTCAACGGCGCCGGCGCATCGGCCATTGCCACCTCCGAGCACTACATTTGCCTGGGCATGAAGCGCGAGAACATCACCCTCTGTGACACCAAGGGAGTGGTGTACAAGGGCCGCAAAGAAGGCATGAATCCTTATAAGGAGCGCTTGGCCCAAGACACCAAGCTGCGCACCTTGGCCGAAGCCTTCGTGGGTGCCGATATGTTCCTCGGACTCTCGGTAGGGGGCGCGGTAACACAGGATATGGTGCGCTCGATGGCGCCCAACCCGATTGTCATCGCCATGGCGAATCCCGATCCGGAGATTTCTTACGAAGACGCCAAAGCTTGCCGCGACGACGTCATCATATGCACCGGCCGCACCGACTATCCCAACCAGGTCAACAACGTTCTCGGCTTCCCCTTCATTTTCCGCGGCGCCCTCGACGTGCACGCCACGGCCATCAACCAGGAAATGAAACTGGCCGCCACTCGCGCCTTGGCCAACCTGGCGAAAGAGGACGTGCCCGACTCGGTCTGCCGCGCCTATGGTGTGGAGCGGCTGAAGTTCGGCCGCGATTACCTCATTCCCAAGCCGTTTGATCCCCGCGTGCTGATCTGGGAAGCCTCCGCCGTGGCCGAAGCGGCCATGCGCACCGGTGTGGCCCAGGAGCCCGTAGACCTCGCAGAGTACCGCGAAGAACTAGAGCGTCGTCTCGGAAAAGCCCACGAAGTCTTGCGCGTGATAATTCACAAAGCGCAGGCCAAGCGTAAGTCCGTAGTCTTTCCGGAAGGAGAGAACGAGAAGATCCTGCGCGCTTGCCACGCTCTGATGGAAGAGAAAATCGCCGTGCCCATCCTCCTGGGCCGCAGTTCGGTGATCCAGACAAAGCTGGTCGATCTGGGGTTCGATCTGAAAGACGTGCGGATTGTCGATCCATCCGAGTCTCCGCTGCGCGAACCCTACATCCAGGAACTCTGCCGGCTGCGGCAACGCCGGGGGGTAACGCTGAGCGAAGCCCACTCTCTGATCAATGACCGCAACGTTTTCGGGTCCATGATGGTGCACATGGGCGATGCCGACGCGCTGGTCTCCGGTGTCACGCAGCACTTCCCCGACGTGATCCGCCCAGCGCTGCAAATCGTGCGCATGAGGGAAGGCTTGCACACCGTGGCCGGCTGCTACGCCATGATCACCCGCAAGGGAGACATTTACTTCCTGGCGGATTGCAGCGTCAACATCGATCCCACGGCGGAACAATTGGCGGAAATTGCCCTCTGCGGTGCCGAAGCGGCCCGCCGTTTCGACATCGTGCCTAGGATCGCGATGCTCTCATTCTCCAGTTTCGGCAGCACCAAACATCCGCTCTGCGACAAAGTTCGCAGAGCCGTAGACCTGCTGCACAAGGCGGACCCAACCCTGGTAGTGGATGGCGAGGTGATGGCCGACGTGGCCGTCTCCCCCGAGATGCTGGAAGAAACGTATCCTTTCAGCACGCTCAAGGGCGGCGCCAACGTGCTCATCTGCCCCGACCTCAATTCCGCCAACATCGCCTACAAGCTGCTCTCCAAGATCGGCGGCGTGGAGAGAGTTGGCCCCATTCTCATGGGCATGAGCAAGCCGGTGCATTTGCTGCCGCGCGGCGCGGAGGTGGAAGAGATCGTCAACATCGCCGCCATCGCGGTCGTCGATGCCCAGGAAATCGAACGCTCCGAGTGGCTGGCAGAAGTTTCAAAGCCGACTGTCGTGGCCGACTGAGCGCCAGGAACAAATGGGCTGCGTTGACTTGTCAACGCAGCCCATTTCCATAGCGCGACGGAGCGCTTCCCACACGCGTCACGGAAATAAGTTCTGCTGGATATACTTTTTGCTGTCGAATTTCTTTCCCGTGCTCGCGCCCGACATATATCGAATCTGCCCGAAGATCGGCCGTTCAAACCACGGACGATCGAACTTTCCCACGATTGCCCATGCGATCCCCGCGTAGCCGTTCGGGTCGCGTCCGTCCAATTCGTACTTGTCGTTCAGTTTTACCGCGATCTGAAACGCCTGCGCCGCAGATGGACTCCACTCCAGAATCTTTTTCGCCCAGTACATTCGCAAGTAGTTGTGCATCCAGCCCGTCGTGACCATCTGGATCTGCGCCGCATTCCACAGCGGATCGTGCGTTTCCGCATGTTCCAACTGCGATTCGCTGTACAACACCGGGCGGTCGTCGTTGGCATGCAAGGCCAGGGTGCGGTGCGCCCACGGTTCGGCGCACTCGAAGTTGTCGTAATTCGGATTGAAGCGCACCAGATTCACCGCCAACTCGCGCCAGGTAATGACCTGATTCAAGAACGCTTCCTTGTCCGCCATGGGCGCGTCGGCCTTCTCTACGGCTAGCGCCACCGTATGCGGACCAATATGCCCGAAATGCAGATAGGGTGAGAGCCGGCTGGTGCCGCTCACTTCCGGACGGTTGCGCTTGGTCGCATACTCAGCCAGTCCATTCTTGATAAATTCCCGGAGCAGCCGCAACGCTTCCTTCGTTCCACCGCGAAAGCCCGACACCGGGCCCACCGAGGTGTCCAGCGGCCAACCCTCTGTAATGTCAAACTCCTGGTCCAGCGACAGCAAGCCTTCCGGTTTCTTCCAGGCGATTTTCGCCTTCGCATTTTTCGATGGGACCAGAAACCGCCCGAGTTGTGCCTGAACCCGCGGCCTTATGATGTGCGCCGCGTACTGCTGCTTCTCAAGCAGTTTCGAGGGCACGATCACATCCGCGTCCACCGTCCACAGCGGAACTCGGAGCTTTTTCGCCGCAGTTTGCCGCCAGCCCTCGGGCTCGCGCATCGGATTCTCATCGCCCACCACCAGCGACGGCCTGACTTGCTCGCAGAACTTCACCAGGCTGTGATCCGGGAAGCGCCGCAGCACGAACCCAACATTGCGCTTCTGCACCGACTCCGCGATATCCGCAATGCCTTGGGCAAGAAAGTAGTAATGACGGAGGTTGGCTCGCGGATAAAAAGGCACCGGCGCAAAGAATACGACGACTGGTTTTTGCAAAGCGTTGGCCGCCGCAACCGCGACATCCAGCGCGGGATTATCCCAACCCCGTTGTGCCCGCTGCATCCAGTAAACAACGCAGCGGCCGTCAGCATCGGGCGGTCCCGTGCGCCGCACAGTGACCCGAGGATCATTAGCCAGCCGTTCCAGATCGTTCATAACTCGTCCCAATGATGACCTGTTCAAAAGATGCTAATGGAAGGACGGCGAACTTTGATTTCACCACCCGCGAGTGCCACCGTCATACCGCCCACTTGGCGCAAACTCGCGCCAGATGAGGTTCCCCGTAGTCCCTGACCTTCCGTGACCTCGGAAGCTTGCCCGCCAATTGTTAAGCTCCGATTTGAATTTCACAGGAGGCCTCTTGCCCGCAACCGCCCAGCCCTCGACCATCAAGATTCTCTACGGAGAGTCCGACGAGACCACACTCTCCGCCCAGGCGTCCGAAATGAAGAAAGCCGGTCATCACGTCACCACCGCCCTCAACCGCCAGGGTGTTCAGGAGGCTCTGCGCCACGACGCCTTCGATCTTGTCATCCTGGGCTCTACTTTGTCCAAGGACGATCGCCATCACCTCCCCTACATGGTTAAGAAGGCCCATGCCGGAACCAAAGTCCTCGTCATGCACGCCGGTACTCACCATCACGAAGTCGATGCCGCCGTGGACTCCGACCTGAGCGTGCACCGCATCCTGGAAAAAATCGCTGTCCTGCTTCAGCCCGCAACCGTCCGCTAACAACTTTTCAGCCAAAAAATAAGGTCTGGCGGGGTGGAGTCAATCACCCCGCCAGACCGCTTCCAGGCAATCCCTAGGGTGAGCTCCCTTTGAAAAGCTTCCCCCGGCACTGCCATCATTCCGCATCCCCGGCTCACCACTTGTCACAACCCGACCACGTTCTCGTCAATTCTTTGTAACGGAAGTTGTGTCCCGGACCATCCCGAAAACTTAAAATGGGCCGCCAGCCAAGAAGCGGTGACTCTTCCTTGGCTATCGGCCCATTCGATCCGGACTAGGATCGGAGGTGATACTTCCATCGTAGTCCCTGCCTCTCGCTTGTCAAGGTCAACTTCCGCCCATTCCGGGTTTTCAGCGGGGAAAAATTTCGCGGCAAAATACCCTCTCGTCATTGACACCTTCCTCGCCAAAATGTTAGCTTTATTGGTTTTAGAAACGGCTCTTCTTCGAGTAAATTCAGCCAGCCGTCACTTAAGATCGGCAAGGATTCGATCGTCAGTTCGGTCATCAGAAAATGGACCAGACACTCCGTCAACTAGGCGAATTACTGCTCGGAGCCGTGCCCACAGCGCTCCTGCTGGCGACCCTCTACATCCTTTATACGTTCCTCGTGTATCGCCCGCTGGCTGCCGTTCTTGCCGAGCGCCGCAGCCGCACCCAGGGTGCGATGGAAAAAGCCCGCGCCGACATTGCCGCCGCCGAGGCCCGCACCGCCGATTACGAACAGCGCCTCCGCGAAGCCCGGCAGAAGATTTTCAAGAGCCAGGAAGCCCGCCGTCAGCAAGCAACGCAAGCCCGCAGCCAGGCCGTCCAGCAAGCCCGCACTCGCGCGCAGGAACAGGTCAAGCAGGCTCGCGCCGCCATGGAAGAGGATAAGCAGCAAGCCCAGTCCAAACTGCAATCGGACGCGGCCCGTCTCGCCACCGAAATCGTGCGCACCGTGCTGCGCCCCATGGCGTCGCCGAGCCAGGCAGGTGGACAATGAAGATGACTCGCCGAGGCCCGAACGTGAATCGAAGCACACTACTCGCTTGCTTCCTGGTGGCCTTCCTGTCGCTCCTGCTGGCAACATCGGCACATGCGCAAGAGGCAGCATCCGCGCCCACACAACCAGCCACCCAGGCCGCCCCCGAGCAAAAAGGTATCGCTGGCGAACTGGTGAAAGAAACACGCGAGGCTGAGGGCGACGAACAGGAAGAGCACGCCGATCTCAAACATTCCGCTCCGGTTCGCTGGATTGCGCGTAAAACCGGGATAAGCGTGCACCAGGCGCATCTCCTCGCGCTGAGCTTGAACTTCGCCATCATTGTTGTCGTGGTCTTCTGGGCCGCGCGCAAGGTTGTCCCCGGTGCGTTGCGCAACCGCAGTGCCGCCATCCAGCAGGCGTTGCAGGAGGCGCGCACCGCCAGTCAGGACGCCAATCGCCGCTTAGCCGATATCGAAAATCGGCTCCGCCAGTTGGATGTGGAAATCGGACAGATGCAGGCCTCCGCCGAAAAAGAAGGCGCCGCCGAGGATGTCCGCATCCAGAAAGCGGCCGAAGACGATATTCGCAAAGTAGTCCTGGCGGCCGAGCAGGAAATCGCCGCCGCCGCCAAGCAAGCGCGCCGCGAACTGACCAACCACACCGCCGGCCTCGCCATCGCCCTGGCCCGTCAGCAGATTAACGTCGACACCAATACCGACCAGGTCTTGGTCCGCAGCTTTGCCTCGAAACTGGCATCGGGTAACGATGGCGGAAAGGATGGCCGGTAAATGGCTTCCGTAGTAGGCACCTACGCCCGCGCGTTCGCCGACGTTGTGATGTCGCCGGGCACCGTAAGAGCGGTTGGTGCCACCATGTCCAGCCATCTCGATCCCGCCCGCGCTCTGCACGAACTGCGCGCCTTTGAGGCTCTGCTCAAGGAAAGCGATCAGTTGCGCCGTGTCCTGGAAAATCCATCAATCCCCGGGAACAGCAAGCGGGCCGTGCTCGATGCCATCACCGGAAAATTAGGCACGACCAGGCAGGTTAGGAATTTCGTAGCTGTCCTTACCGACCACAGAAGGCTCCCGCTGTTCAGCGAGATCTTGAAACAACTGGAGCTCGAACTGGATGACCGCCAGGGCTTCGCCGAAGCCGAAGTAAGCGCGGCGCGCCAACTGAGCGACCCCGAGAAACAAATGTTAGAAGCCGAGATCGCAAAGCTGATCGGCAAGAGAGTTCGGGCAAAATATCAACAGGATGCATCGCTATTAGGCGGAGCTGTAGTACAAGTAGGCAGCACCATTTACGACGGATCGGTCAAAGGCCAGTTGGAAAGAATTCGAGAGCAGTTGGTGGAAGGCTAGCGATTACTGATAGCTGATGGCTGAGAGCTGAAGGCTGACTTTATGGCACAAATCAAAGCAGACGAAATAACCCAATTAATCCGCGAGCAGATCGAGAACTACGAGTCGAAGATCGCGGTCGACGAAGTCGGCACCGTCATCACCCTCGGCGACGGCATCGCCCGAGTCTACGGCCTCGACAAGGTTATGGCCGGAGAACTCCTGACCTTCCCCCACGGCGTAGCCGGAATCGCCATGAACCTCGAAGAAGATCAGGTCGGCGTGGTCATCCTCGGCGAATACACCGAGATCGAGGAAGGCGACGAAGTCAAGCGCACTGGCCGCATCATGAGCGTGCCCGTGGGTGACGCCCTCATTGGCCGCGTAGTGAATTCGCTGGGCGAGCCGATCGACGACAAGGGTCCCATCGCCACCGACAAGTTCATCCCCATCGAGCGCATCGCCCCCGGAGTCATCGCCCGTCAGCCCGTGCGCGAGCCCATGGCTACGGGACTCAAGGCCATCGACTCCATGATCCCCATCGGCCGCGGCCAGCGCGAATTAATCATCGGAGATCGCCAAACCGGCAAGACCGCTGTAGCCCTCGACACCATCATCAACAGCAAGGGCAACAACCTGATCTGCATCTATAACGCGATCGGCCAGAAGCGCTCCTCGATCGCCCAGGTAGTGAAAATTCTCGAAGACGCCGGAGCGATGGAATACACCATCGTCGTGGCCGCGTCCGCCTCCGAACCCGCTCCCATGCAGTACATCTCGCCCTACGCGGCCTGCGCGATGGGCGAGTTTTTCCGCGACAACGGACGCCACGCCCTCTGCATCTACGACGATCTTTCGAAGCACGCGGCCTCCTATCGCGAAATTTCCCTCCTGCTGCGCCGTCCTCCTGGCCGCGAAGCCTATCCCGGAGACGTCTTCTATCTCCACTCGCGCCTGTTGGAACGAGCCGCCAAACTGAGCGACGCCAACGGTGGAGGATCGCTAACCGCCCTCCCCGTAATCGAAACCCAGGCCGGAGACGTTTCCGCCTACATTCCGACCAACGTGATTTCGATCACCGACGGCCAGATTTATCTGGAAACCGATCTCTTCAACCAGGGCGTGCGGCCCGCCGTGAACGTAGGACTCTCCGTGAGCCGCGTAGGTGGCAGCGCACAAATCAAGGCCATGCGCCAGGTAGCCGGTACGCTCAAACTGGAGCTAGCCCAGTATCGCGAACTGGCCGCCTTCGCCCAGTTCGGCAGCGATCTCGACAAAGCCACCCAGCAACAGCTCAGTCGCGGTCAAAGGCTGGTGGAACTGCTGAAGCAAGGCCAGTTCAGCCCTCTCCCATTCTCAAAACAAATCCTGATCATCTTCGCGGGCACCAGCGGAGTGCTCGACGACATGCCGGTAGACCAGGTGCGCGACTTCGAGAAAGACCTGTACAAATACGTGGACACCACCAATCCAGGTCTGCTGAACACGATCATGGAAAAAAAGATTCTCGACGACAACCTGAAAGCGGAAATGTCCCGAGTAATCAAAGAGGCAAAGCAACAATTCGTGGATGCAAGGCAAGCAGTAGCGAAGTGAAGCTCTCAGGTTCCAGGTCTCAGGTGTCAGGAAGATCTCGTAGATTTCGAGATGAACTGAAACCTAAGATCTAAGACCTGACACCTAAGACCTGACACCCGATTTATGGCAAACGTTCTCGACATCCGGCGCCGTATTCGCAGCGTGGTCAACACGCGGCAGATCACCAAGGCCATGAAGACCGTCTCCGCGGCCAAGTTGCGCCGCGCGCAAGAGGCCGCGCTGGCCGCGCGTCCCTATTCCCGGATGCTCACCAACGTTCTCCAATCGCTAGTCGCGCGAGCCGAGATCTACGACCCGCTCACCGGAGAGCCGCGCCATCCCCTGTTAGCCGAGCGCCCGGAAAAGAACATCCTGTTGATCGTGGTTACCGGAGACAAAGGTCTGGCCGGCGCGTTCAACACCAACATTCTGAAGATGGTCACGCGTTTCATCGAGTCGAAGCCGGACCAGAATATCGACCTCGAATGCATCGGACGCAAAGGCCGCGATTTCATGCGCCGCCGCTTCCCGATAGCCCCGGAGAGAGTCTCTGCCGATGGAGAGACGAGCGCTTCGCCCGTCCAGTCCGAGAGTGAAGCCGCTCCCAAACGCGTCGGCCGTGTGCAAATCGTCGGCGAGCACGTCGGAGTCCTGAGCAAGGTGGACCATCTTTTCGCGTCCACGCTCAGCAACCGCGTGATCGCCAGCTACTGTCGCGGCGAGATTGACGGCGTCTACATTCTTTTCAATGAATTCAAGTCGGTGATCGCGCAACGTTTGGTCGCCGAGCGTCTTCTGCCCATTAAAGAAATCGGCGAAGTCGATATCCAGATGGCAGAAGAGCCTACGGAAGAGGAACGCAAAAAGAGAATCGAAGCGGCAAAAACGGCCCACGCCGGTTTGCGTCCTTTGGATACCGCCGCCGTCGATGAAGCCGCGGCCAGATTCGGCACCGCGCCGGTCGATTACATTTACGAGCAACCGCCCGGCGAACTGTTCCAGGGCATTCTGCCGAAGTATATCGGCATTCAGATTTTTCATGCACTGCTGGAGTCCGTAGCCGCTGAGCACGCCGCCCGCATGACCGCCATGGATGCGGCCACCAGCAATGCCAGCGACATGATCGATTCGCTGACGTTAATCATGAATCGAGCGCGCCAGGCCAAGATTACAAAAGAAATTATCGAGATCGTAAGTGGAGCCGCAGCGCAGTAAGAACGAGGTTCGTATCAGGACATCGATTAGCGATGCCGAATAGCGAACGACTAACGACTAACGACTGTTGAGACCTTATCTATGGCAGAGAACATCGGAAACGTAATCCAGATCGCCGGGCCCGCCGTCGACGTGCAATTTGTCGAAGGCTCCATGCCCCCCGTCTATCAGGCGCTTCGCGTCGTCAGCGACGGCTTCACCGTGCCTTCCCCCATCAACGTCATCCTCGAAGTGCAGCAGCACCTCGGCGAAGGCCGAGTCCGCTGCGTAGCCATGGAAGCGACCGACGGTATGGTGCGGGGTATGAAAGCCATCGATCAAGGCGGACCCATTTCCGCTCCAGTAGGCCGAGGCACGCTGGGCCGGGTCATGAACGTAATCGGCGAACCCGTGGACAATCTGGGGCCGATCGCCTTCGACAAGAGAATGCCCATTCACCGCCTGGCTCCCGCGTTCGACGAACAATCGACGACCGCCGAAATGTTCGAGACCGGCGTGAAAGTAGTCGATCTCATCCAGCCCTTCTTGAAAGGTGGAAAGATCGGCCTCTTCGGTGGCGCCGGCGTGGGCAAGACCGTAGTCATCATGGAGCTGATCAACAACGTAGCCAAGCAGCATGGAGGCTACTCCGTTTTCGCCGGAGTGGGCGAGCGCACCAGAGAAGGCAACGATCTCTGGCTGGAAATGACCGAGTCGGGAGTTATCAAGCCCGGCAAGCCCGCCGAATCGAAAGCCGCATTGATTTACGGACAGATGACCGAGCCTCCCGGCGCCCGTCTAAGAGTAGCCCTGACCGCGCTGACCGTCGCGGAATATTTCCGCGATGAAGAAGGCAGCGACACGCTGTTATTCATTGACAACATTTTTAGATTTACGCAGGCCGGCTCGGAAGTATCCGCCCTCTTGGGCCGTATGCCCAGCGCCGTGGGCTATCAACCCAACTTAGCGACCGAGATGGGTGAGTTACAAGAGCGCATTACTTCTACTAAGAAAGGGTCTGTAACTTCCGTGCAGGCGATTTACGTGCCTGCCGATGACTTGACGGATCCCGCGCCCGCGACCACCTTTGCCCACCTCGATGCCACGACTGTGCTTTCGCGCGCCCTGACCGAAATCGGAATTTATCCCGCCGTCGATCCGCTGGCCTCCACGTCGCGCATTCTCGATCCAAGAATCGTAGGTCAAGATCATTACGACGTGGCGCAGATGGTCAAGAAAACTTTGCAGACTTATAAAGACCTGCAAGACATCATCGCCATTCTGGGCATTGACGAGCTTAGCGAAGACCAAAAAGTAACGGTCGCTCGCGCGAGAAAGATTCAAAAATTCCTCTCGCAGCCGTTCTTCGTGGCCGAGCAGTTCACCGGCACCCCCGGACGCTACGTGAAGATCGCCGACACGGTAAAAGGTTTCCGCGGCATCGTGGAAGGGAAGTACGACGACATCCCCGAGCAGGCGTTCTACATGAAGGGGACAATCGAGGAAGTCCAAGAGACCGCTGAGAAAATGAAAGGCGCAGCAGCGTAAGCCTTTACTGAGAACTGAGAACCGTGCCAGACACTTTCCAACTCGAAATCGTGACTCCCTCCAGGCTCCTGGTGAAAGACTCGGCAGAAGCCGCGCAGATTCCCGGGGTAAGCGGGTATCTGGGAATTCTTCCTGGCCACGCTCCTACAATGAGT